>RHFA01000018.1 GCA_003724275.1 Thaumarchaeota archaeon S13 | reverse complement strand
ACATGCGGCGCCGGCGCGGCAGCACGCGCAACCGGAGCCCCAGCCGCCCGGCCGTGCCCGCAGGCCCGCCCGAGCCGACCGCGTCCCGGAGCCGCCTGTGCGAGATTTCACCCGCGAGTGTCAAAGGCCGGGCCCAGTCATACAACACCCTCGCCGGGGAAGGCAGGCTTATTAATTAGCAGGTGTGCGGGCTGCCGTGAAGCAGGAACGGGTGTTTCAAAACACCTTTGCGCCCGAGTGCGAAAACCACGAGCTTAGTGTCGGCCAAATTATCGTTGGCCTGGGGTTTGGCGCCTTCAAGTACAGGAAGCTTCCCCCAGAAGTTCGCAAGGCAGTCGACGAGGAGATGCGAAGGAGGGTCAAGAAGCGCGAGGCTCACCCATATGTCGATGATTCCAAGCGGAGGATAAAGATGCTAAAGGCCGCGCAGAGTGCTATGCAACAAAGCTCTGAAAAGGGCGTATGCGACGCCGCGGGAGTTGGGGCGGGTAAAAAGAAGGCCATGGCCGAACGCACAAGGCAGAAAGTTTCCGGCGTGAGTGCCCCCATGGCACAGGCCTAGACTAGCGAGAAAAGTCTTTGGGCGCCCTCATGCCTTGAGTAGTTAATGACTTGCGTTGAAGACGTGATTGAGTAAGGGTAATACGTCCCAACCACACGCCCGCCTGATCAAGAAGGCCGCGAAGCTTCCAAGAACTTTTGCTCGGCAGTCTAGAGCCAAGCACAGAGCAGCGCGCGCCTCACGCGCGCCTAGATCTTACCGCCATAACCTAGATAATCAGTGTTGTACAACACACTGTGTCTGCTGCGTGTGATTTTTAGAGCGCCTTTTTGCTTCAGTGTCTTGAGTAGCCCCAGTGCCTTCTCGTCTGTTAGCCCATGATCCATGGCCACAGAAACGTCCTCATGGACAACATCATCAAAAACCCACCTTCCAAGAAATGGGACGAGACCGTGATGCGCGCATTCTATGGCGGCTAGCGCTGCGATCTCGTCATTGATCGTCCCAACTGCGTTTGTTACGGCAATCATGTACACCGGCGAATGCCCATCGCTATAGCGCTCAAGAAGAGCCGTGCGATCCTCGGCGTTGTCTGCATCATAGTGCTTTCCAGTTTCAAGCGAGTATGAAAACTCTGTTGGGAGGCCGGCCTTGTTCCGGTAGACGCCAATTGCGTCCCTGATTCTAATGCCCATTGCCGCTTGCCGAATCTCGTCTCTCGTTCTCCCATACTGCTCACCCACATTCCCTGCGTTCATGCATGCGCGCCCCGGCGGCTTGTGGCGTTTCGGCTGCAATTGTCATGGCTGGCGCGATCTGTGCCGTGTCCCGTGGGGGGAAGACTCGCGGTGGCCGCATACACGCATGTGTGCAACGTGGTGCCCATCATGGCGCGTCGCTTGCGGTTCTATTAATTAACTATGAGGGGCGGGGGACGGTGTTGTATGACTAGGCGCGCCCTGCGCAGAGATCCGGGTTTTTTGACCAAAAGATCCGACTTTCCCCGCCGAAACGCGCATTGAACGGGAGATCCGGGGGCTCCGGGCGTCTGCGGCGCGGCAGCTGCGGGCGCTGCGCAGGCGCGGCGACATCCCAAGGGAGATCGTCGTGGCCCTCGACATGACCGCCATACTCCGGTACGGGCGCGTGGACCCGGGGTGGCGGGTGCGCGCCATGCCTGGCCATGGCCCGGCGAGGAGGGAAAGGCGCATGACGGCGCAGTGCGCGGCCAACGGCATGTGGATCACGGTGGACTCCGTGCGCGCCGTGCCGGGAGATACCGTGAGGCGGCGTTCTCCACTGTGTACGGGTGCGTCCTGGCAACGCGCTCCAGGGCGGGCGCTAGGCCGGTTCTGCCCGCGGGTCGCGAGTTCCTCGCCACGTGGGTGATCGCGCGGCTTGGGCGCAAAAAGACGCGCCGGCCCGTGCCGTGCCCAAACTCCACGCGCGTGGCCGCGGCGCTGCGCTAGCATGCCGCCCGCCGCCGGGGCCGCGTGTCGTCGATGCGGATCCCCGGCGGGCACGGGAGGGAGGCGCCGCACGCGATGATCACAAGGGGGAGGAAAAGGCGCGAGGGCGGCGGCCCGGAGGGCAAGCACATAGCGTTCGCCTCCAACAGCCCGTCCCTAGACCCCGACGCGCCGTGCCCGCGCAGGTGGGGAATCGAGATCATCTACAAGATGCCAAGGCAAACGCGCATGCGCACGCCGGCCCGACGAGCATGTCAGGATCTTCTGCCTTGCGGTGTAGCTCATGGTGCACAACGCACGGGCCATGCTGCTCTCGGGCAGGACGGCCGGCGGGGACGGCCGGCGGATCCCGAAGGCGACGCTCAGCTCTCTCACGCTGCTGGAGTTCTGCTGGAGTACGGCGTCCAGCCGTGGCTGCGACCTCCGCGCAAGCCTCCCCCCTAGGCGGCGCGCACATCCCTACATTTGGGATGTGTGGGACGAGGGGCAAGGGCGTGGGAAAGCCCGTGGTCGGCCGGCGCCGCGCCGCCGCCGCGGCTAGGAGCGCGATACTCAGCGCCCTCATTCAGATCGCCTTTGACCTTGGGGGCAGCGCGCGCGAGCTCCGCGCGATGAGCCGCCGCAAGCCCGGCGGGAGGTGCCTCCTGAGCGAGACGATGGCCATTGCAGTCGCCGTGGCCCGCGACCTGTCGCGCCACAGCTGGCGGAGAATCGCCGGCTCGCTGGCCAAGGCGCCGGGGGGAGCGTGCACGGTGACGCACTCGCAGATATGGAGGAGGGCCAGGAAGCTCGAGCCCGACGACGTGGCGCGGTACATGCGCAGGAGGGGGATCCGCATGGTCAGGGCGGACGACGCGCGCATCCCGTTCAACCTTGACCGGCACGGCGCCCTGACCATAACGGCGGGGCGGGGAGGCACGGTTATGACAATGGGGTCCTGGACGCCCACAGGGCGGAGCTCGGCCCCGGCCG
>RHFA01000008.1 GCA_003724275.1 Thaumarchaeota archaeon S13 | reverse complement strand
TCATGGGCGCAGGCGCCCCGGCGCCTCGTTATAACCCATTTGGCCCCCCTCGCGGGGGGCCCGGGCGGCGCACAATGCTTAAATCAGCGGCCCTGCGGCCGGAGGGCCGTTGAAGCAGGCGCAGGCAACCATCCCCGCAAGGCCCTCTCTGGCGGCGATCGCCGCGCTCCTGGCCGCCTTTGGCGCGGGCCTCTTTGCCATGGGCATCGACCAGGGCCACATCTTTTCGCTCGTAGAGGGCTCGGCGGCCTTTGACTCGATGTACCTCCACGAGCTCTCCCACGACGTCAGGCACGCCGCGGGCTTTCCGTGCCACTAGGCGGGGCTGGGCGTGCGGGCCGCAGGCTTTGTAGCCGCAGTCATCATATCCGGCGCCGCCGCCGGCGCAGTCTTTGGGATCGTCACGCAGGCCCTCGCCGTCCCCCACATCGAGGCCGCCACGCTCGCCGAGGCGCGGGCCGCCGGCGCGGCGGCCGGCTGGGACGCCTATGCCGAGTACCGCGGCTGGCAGGGTGCCGGCGCGGCGGTGGCCTCGATAGTGCTCGGCTGCGCCTTTGCGGCCCTCTATGGCGCAGTCTATCTCGCATATGGCCACCGCCTGCCCTGCCGCAGCGCCACGGCTAGGGCGTACATACTGGCCGGCGCGATGTGGCTGGCGCTGTACGCCGTGCCGGCCGCAAAATACCCGCCGTCCCTGCCCGGCGAGGGCAGCGCCGAGACGCTCGGGGCCCGCCTGGGCCTGCATGCGGCCCTCCTGGCCGTCTCGGGCGCCTCGGCGCTCGCGCTGCACCGCGCCTCGCTGGGCGCGCGCGGCCCGAGGAGGGCGCTCTATCCGGCCGCGTGGGTCGCCATCGTCGCCGTGGCCATGGCCGCGCTGCCGGCCCACCCCGGCGCCGAGGCCGCGCAGGGCGCGTGGGAGTTTAGGGCCGCCTCGGCGGCCGCCGTTGCTGCGTACTGGGCCGCGCTGCCGGCCGTCTTTGTGCCGCTCTCGCGCCGCCTCGGCGGCGCGGCGCCGCCGTTGCGGGGCCGTGGATAGCCGCGACGGTTTAAATAATTCCGCGGCCCGTGGCGCGCGCGATGGCAAGGGGGAGGCCGAGCCTGCCGCAGCTAAAAAAGTACGACGTGACGCAAAAGGTCATAGCGGCCCTCGTCAACGTAGAGTCGCGCGCGATACTCTTTGACATTGTGCGCGCAGAGCGCTCGGCGCCCGAGATATCTGCGCGCCTGCGCATCCCGATGAGCACGACCTATGGCAAGATAGCCGAGCTCGAGGGCCTCGCGCTGGTCAGCGGCCGCCTGGTGCGGACCGACGGGGGCAGCAGGATGAGGGTGTACCGGTCGCGCATACGCGGCGCCGAGATACACGTCAGGGGAGCCGAGCCGCGCGTCGTGCTAGACAGGAACTAGGGGCAGTGAGCCCGGCGCGCACGCGCGCCTGGGGACGCGCCGGGGCGGGGTCTCGCCTGCGCGCCAGGGGGCGTGGGCGCCTATATCCTGCCCAGGCCATAGCTCACGCGGGGGTCGTCGATGTCCAGTATGCCGCCGCCCAAGATCCCCAGCTGGATCGATATGGCGTGCACGTTGGCGATCCCGTTGTCCGGGTCAAACTCTGCGTTCAGCACGAGCCGCTCGATCTCCATGGCCGCATCGACGGCACGCTCGTCCAGGTACCTGCGGTATCGCGTGATGAGCAGCCCAATCCCAGAGGAGAGCCTGGCCATGGCCAGGCGCGCCCTGTTGTCCCCAGGCGAGCCCGGCGCGGACGTGTCGAGCAGGTCCAGGTATATCATGCACTGGCGCGCCATGTAGCGGGCGCCGTCAAGCTCGGCTGCCACCTCGCGCCGCCTCGCCGCGTTTGCCCTGTACGCCCTGATGGCCACAAACAGCATGAACGCAAGCGGCGGCAGGCCGATCCCAATGTTCGGCGCGGACGCGGCGTTGAGGGCCAGCAGGCCGATCGTGCCCAGCGCAAAAAACGCCGCCGGCACGTACAGGTCCGCGCGCCGGTGCCGGATCAGCCATGCCCCAGGATCAAGGACGGCCGGCACCATCGTGGCCGAGGCCAGAAACCTCGCCGCCCTGGAGAGAAATCCGACGGCTACGGCAAGAGTTTGGGCTCGGAGGCCAGCACGTTTCAGGGCACGGCCTCCGCGGCCATCCCCATGATCTTTCCTACTTCCTCAAAGGCGCTCCTTGTCGTCTTTGCGTCATACTTTATGATGCACTGCGGCACCGCCATAAAGTCCTCCAGCGCCCCCTCCCTGCCGCGCTCGCGCACGGCAAACGTGGCGAGCTGCAGCCACCTTGGCTCCTTGCCGCGCACGAGTTCCAGAAACGCCGCCGACGCCTGCGCGTCGCCGGCAAAGGGCTCCGCGCCGCCGGCCGCGTCGTCCAGCCTGAACGTGTCCACCTCTAGTTTCACAGAGAACGCGCCGTTCTCCAAAAAGTCAAAGTCATAGTCCATGCTCGTCCCGAGCCCCTTGGCGATGTATGCGTACTTGTGCAGCCTGTGGCGTCCCCTGGACACGCCGAGGCCATCCATTATTCCGTTGGCCCCCAGGTAGTCGATAAACCTTGCCAGCGTACCCACGCGCTCCGCATGCCGCGCGGCTGCGCCGCCGTCCCCCACTGGCCCCTGCTGCGCGGGCAGCGTCAACAGCACCCACCGCGGCGTGCCGGCGGCAGGCGATGGCATGCCGGCCAGGAGCGCCGCCAGGGACCCCACGTTTACGGGGCTGTGCCGGACGCCCAGGCCCGGCCAGGTGTAGGGGGCGTGCGCGGCAGTGACCCATGTTTCGCCCCCTGGGCCCGCAAGGGCGACATTAAACTCCCCGCGCACTGGATTATCGCATGGCATCCTAAAGCCGCACCGGGGGCATGCATGCTCTTGCCCTCCCCATATCAGCAGCGAGCCTCCCGCGCGCGCATCGACGCCCATCTTGAACCGGCGGCGT
>RHFA01000019.1 GCA_003724275.1 Thaumarchaeota archaeon S13 | reverse complement strand
CGACGGCGCGCTCGGCGGCCTCGAGGGCCTCGGCGTGGCGGCCGAGCTCCGAGAGCGCGCGCGAGCGCGCGTCATGGACGTGCGGCGAGTGCGGCCCTGCCGGCTCTGGCACCCCCTGCGCGTCGGCGATCCCGCGCGGCGCGGCGGCGAGCGCGCGGTCGTACGCCTCGAGGGCCTCGGCGTGGCGGCCGAGCTCCGAGAGCGACCGGCCCTCGTTAAAGAGCGCGCCGGGGAACGCCGCGTCGAGCTCGAGCGTCCGCCTGATCGCCTTGAGGGCCTCGGCGTGGCGGCCCAGCGAGTCCAGCGCGCGCGAGTGGCCCTCGTGCGCGGCGGCCATGCCCGCGTCGAGCTCGACGGCGCGCGCATATGCCGCGGCGGCCTCGGAGGCGCGGCCCAGCGCGAGGAGCTCCTGCGCGCGCATAAAGTGCGCGGCGGCGCTGCGCGGGGCGAGCTCGGCGGCGCGCTCGAGCAGCTTGAGGGCCTCGGCGCGGCGGCCCCTGGACCGGAGCGTGTCGCCGCGGCGCAAGAGCGCCTCGGCCTCCTCCTCGGGGCTGCGCGCCGGCCCGCGCTTGCGGCGTCCCATGCGGGCCGCGCCGCCGCAGGCGCAATAACAACATTGCGCGCCCTGGGCCGCGCCTAGGGAGGCGTCCAGCGCGCCGGCCCCGCGCGGCCGGCCGGCGGGCCGCCCAGGGCGAGCTCTGAGACGGACCGGTGAAAGGCAATGTCCTCCTCGCTGGGGTGCTCCGGGCCCGGCACGACGGGGAGCCCCCGCACGGCGCGGGCCTGCGCGGCGGCGCGGTCGTACGCGGCGAGGGCCTCGGCGTGGCGGCCCAGGTGCGCAAGCGCGAGGCCCACGTTGAACTGTGCGCGCGGGTACTCGGCGTTGATCTCGAGGAGGCGGCCCAGGGGCAGCAGCGCGTCCTCGAAGCGGCTTAGGTGAAAGAGGGCCATCGCGCGAAACTCGTGGACCTGCGGGAGCTCTGGGCGCAGGACCGCGGCGCGCCCAAACGCCTCGAGGGCCTCGGCGGGCCGGCCCAGGGGCAGGAGCGTCTGGCCGTAGATCATGTGCGTCACGGGGTTCTCGGGCTCGAGGCCGACTGCGCGCTTGAGCGGCTCGAGGACCTCGGCGTGGCGGCCCTCGGGGTTTGCCTTTATGCCCTCGTGGAGTATCCTGTTGACCTCGTCGTTCTCGCTTAGGCGCGTCTCGGCCTTTTTCGCCATCGCGCCGGCGCGGCGGAGGGGGCCTATAACATCGCTTCGGGCGCGCCCCCTAGTCGACGTGGCCGATCTCCACGGCGCGGCGGTACGCCTCCTTTGCCTCGGCGGGCCGGCCCAGGGCCTCGAGCGCCCTGGCGCGGCTCGTGTGCGTCGAGGGGTCGGCGGGGTTTAGCTCGAGGGCGCGGTCATACTCGTCGAGTGCCTCGGCGTGGCGGCCGAGGCTAGAGAGCGCGTGCGCCACTCCCGTGCGCGTGTGGACGAGGCCCGGCGCCAGCGCGACGGCCCTGCGAAAGGCCGCCAGGGCGTCCTCGTGGCGGCCCAGCCTCCCGAGCGCGGTCCCGAGGCGGTGGTGCCAGAGGTGGTTTGCCGGCTCGAGGCCGACGGCCCTCTCAAACGACTCGACAGACTCGGCGCCGCGGCCCATTCCCATGAGGGCCTCGCCCATCCCAGAGTGCGCCCTGGCCCTCCCTGGCTCTAGCTCGATGGCGCGGCGAAGCGGCTCGATGGCCTCGGCGGGCCGGCCCGTGGCGAGGAGCGAGGCGGCCGTCTCGGTCAGCGCGTAATAGCTGTCCGGCGGGTCACGGCCCGCCTCTAGCGCGTGGCCGTTCACGGCAAGCTCGCGCTCGGCGCGCGCAAAGTCGTCAGTCGGGTCTAGCCTGATCGCGCGGTCAAGGCTCTCGATGGCCTCGGCGTGGCGGCCGGCCCCGCGCAGCGAGCTTCCAAGGCACGCGTGGATGTCGGCGCTGTCGGGGTCGAGCTCGGCGGCCTTGCGCAGGCGCACGACGGCCTCGCCATAGCGGGCCATCGTGAAGAGCATCACGCCGGCGTTGTATCTTGGCTGCGCGTCGCCGGGCCGCAGGCGCGCGGCCTCCTCAAACTCTGCGAGCGCGTCGCCGTGGCGGCCGAGGGCCTGCAGGGCGGTCCCGCGCATGTTGTGCGTCTCGGCGTTCCCCGGCGAGAGCTCCACGGACCGGTCCGCCGAGACGAGGGCCTCGTCAAACCTGCCGAGCTCGTACAGCGTAGAGGCCGCCGTGTACCACGGGCGCATGTCTCCCGGCCAGCGCGTCGCCGCCTCGCGGAGCGACTCGAGGGACTCGTCGAGGCGGCCCATCGCGCGCAGGACGCGCGCGCGGTCGATGCGAATGTCCGCCGTGCCGGGGTCGAGCTCGGCGGCCTTGTCGATCGAGTCGAGGGCCGCCTCGTGCGCGCCGGCCAGCAAGAGGGCCGCGCCGAGGTCGGCGTGGTATGACGCCCTCTTTGGCTGCAGCGTGACGGCGCGCCCAAACGCCTCGAGGGCCTCCTCCATCCTGCCGAGGCCCAGGAGCGTCTCGGCCCTGTCCCTGTGGGCCGCGGCGTCCTCGGGGTTTCGCCCGATGGCCGCGTCGAGGTCGTCGAGCCTCCTGGCCAGCCGCGCTGCGGCCTCCTCGGCCGGTGTCCCCGCCATGCGCCCCCCACAGGGGTGCGCGCCTATAATTATTTCCCGCCGCCGCGCGCGGGATCCGCGCCCCCCGGGCCCCCTCGCGGCGGCGCGCCCATGGCGGCCCGGGGAGCGCGCGGGCATATCTGGATAAATAGGGGGCCGCGCGCGGCGGCGCCAATGATCGGCGTGTATGACGCTGTCCTGTATGCGCTCGTGGCGTTTGTCGTGGTCGGCACGGTGTACGGCGTGCTCATCGCCATCGTCGTGGGGGACTGGCCCGACGGCACGCCGGGCTCGCTTAGGGAGGGGTGCCTGGTGACGAGGGGGATCGAG
>RHFA01000141.1 GCA_003724275.1 Thaumarchaeota archaeon S13 | reverse complement strand
CCGCCGAGGCGGCAATCTCGGCATGGGTGGCCGGCGGCGCGCGCGGGCCGTACGCGCCAGGCGAGACGGCCACCATAGTGGCGAGGGTGACCGGCGGGCCGAGCGTAGTTGACGGGAGGGCGTACTATGAGGTTCGCGATCCCTCTGGCCGCGAGATCCACTATGGCGGAGTCGACCTCGACTCCTCGCGCGAGGCCCGCCTCGAGCACGCCGTCACGGGCGCGCATGTCAACGGGACATACTCGTACAAGGCCCTGGCCAGCGTGAGCAGCGGCAGGACGCTCGTGGCCGCCGGGGACTTTGAGGTCCGCGTGCCGCCGCCTGCGGCCGCCGGGGGCGACCCTGTGGAGGGCGAGGACGCCGGCGGGGGCGGGTGCCTGATAGCGACTGCCGCGTACGGGAGCGAGCTTGCCCCGAACGTCCAGCGCCTCAGGGAGGTCCGCGACTCGGCCGTCCTGGCGACCGGCGCCGGAGCAGGGTTTATGCGGCTGGCCTCTGGCGCGTACTATGCCTTTTCGCCGGCCATAGCCGACGCGCAGCGCGAGGAGCCGGCCCTGCGCGAGGCCGTGAGGGCAGCCGTGACTCCCATGGTCCACGTGCTCGGCGTGATGGGGCACGCCAGGGAGGGCAGCGACCTTGACGTCATCGTGCTCGGAGCCATCGCGATCGCCGCAAACGCGGCAATCTATGTGGTTGCCCCCGTGGCGGCGCTTCCCCTCGCACGGCGCGCAAGGGCCATGTTCTCGGCGATGGCCACGGCGTGCTCGCAGGCCAGGACCGCCAGGGCCGCCGAGGCGGCTACGAGGCCGTCGGCCAGGCCCGCGGCGGCCAGCGAGGCCGAGAGCGCCGCGGCGCAAGAGGCCTCTAGCGCCATGTGCGCCGGCGCCGCCCACGCGCCGAGGCGCGCATAGAGCGCCTTGAACACCGCGTTTGACTCGCGCGCGAGTATCGCCGCCCTCCCAAAGCCGAGCGTATAGAGCGCATCGCCCCAAAAGCACGCAACCCAGGCCGCCGCGGCGGCGACTGTGGCCCACGGCGGGACCTCGCGCAGCGTGCCGATCGCCAGCGAGGCCGCCGCGACGGCCACGACGGTCGGGGCGAGCGCGGCTAGCCTGAGCCGCATCGCCGCCCGCGTCGCGCGCCGTCCTCGTCCACGCCCTCGCCGTCGGCGGGCCCTCCCGCTGTCCGGCTGCGCGTGGCCCCAAGCCGCAGCTTTGCGATCGCCGCCAGCATGGAGAGCACGAGTATGGCCACGACGATTGCGCGCAGGTTGTCGTTGAACCTCTTGAAGATGTCCCTGAGGCCCGAGTAGACTGTCGCCTCCGAGTCCGTGCCCGCTAGGAAGGTGATCAGGCCCGGCCCGAGGGTCACCAGCACTGCGGCAAAGATCATCGTGATGATGACCCCATAGAGCCTTTCGCGCGTCTCGGCGTCCATTGTGTCTCTGCTGAGTACCACGATATGGAGCGCAGAAAACCAATAAAAGGAGAAACGGGGGAGGCCTAGCCGCGCTGCACGTCAAAGCTCTCGACGAGTATGCGGCGCCCCCCGACGCTCACGGAGAGGTCCTTGCGCCCAAACGAGGAGACTATTGGGTATATCTCAAACTGCCCGTTGCTGTCAGACACGGCGACATAGCGCTTTCCGTCAAACACGACGTCAGCGCGCGTCCTCGGGTAGAGGCGCCCTGCCGAGTCGTACATTGTCACCTCGAGGGAGAGAGGCGTGCCGAGCTTGGCCGCATACACGCGGCGCGGCGCCGCGCGCGCGGCCTCCGGGCCATAGGGGGTGCGCCCGGGCGAAAACCTCTCGGGGATCACAAAGAGGCCGTCCCTGCGCGTCTTGCGAGCCCCGCGCACGGCCCGCTTGCCGCCCCCACGTCGCGCAAGAAAGAACCTGAGCAGCGCTAGCGCGTGGCGCTCAGGGTAGAGGGCCTTTCTCTCCTTGGCCGCAACGTATACCAGGAACGCCGATATCGGCGCGAGGTGCCACGCCGGCCCAATGTACGCCGAGTATGCGAGGAGCGAGGCCATTCCCATGAGGAGGAGCTGCTTTGGGGACATTTTTGACATAAAGGGTATGGGGACTGGAAACACCTTTTGGTTGAACGAGTTTATCGACCGAAAGTAGACCATCTCGACATAGTCGGTCCTGCGCACGGCACGCTGCCCAAAAATCCCTAAAAAAGGAGAATGTTGCGCCCTAGTACCGAGAGGTCACGGAGATAGCCTCGGTTATCTTTGAGCCCGTGCCCACCGCGTCTGCCTCTACGTTTACTATGTAGGACTTTCCCGCCTCGACGTTAGGCGTGTGAGAAGAGGTTTTGCATCTTGCAGCTGTGAGCTCCTCGTTGAACCCGTGCGTGGCGCCCGGGTTGACGGTCGTGGTCGCGCTGATTTCAGCGTCGGATCTTGTTGTTCCGCTTGAGACTTTGCATACGTCAGTCAGCGTTACCTTTGGGTTTTGCAGCGGCGACGTTCCGGTGTTCTTTATTGACAGCGAGAGGACGTCCGTGTTGCCGGCCTTTATGAGGCGCGGGCCCGTGAGGGCTATGCCCTCCTGCGTGGTCAGCACGTTGGTCTGCTGGGTCAAAAAGTAGGCGACGCTGCCGGCGATTCCGACTGTCAGCGCGATGGCAAGGGCCATGCCTATTATGTTCGAGGCGGCGCGCGTGCGGCGTGACGCCCATGCGGCCTTGCTGCGTTTTCTGTTGCGCATTTCTGAGAATGGGCGCCAAAATCGCATAAAAGGGCGCGCGGGCCCGACGGCCCGCGCCTCGCGCGCATTTAAGCGGTTGGCGCGCCAGTCGCTCATGGGCAGGACAGACCGCATGCAGGCCATCTGCCTTGCGGGCGGCCTGGCGTCGGCGATCGCGTACGCGGCATGGCACTCGCCGCTGGCGCTGGCCGCCTTTGCCGCCTGTGCGGCGGCGTTTGGCGCGGCGGCAGGGCTCGCGGGCCGCGGAACCGGGGCGCGCCGGCGCGCGCAGGGGGC
>RHFA01000077.1 GCA_003724275.1 Thaumarchaeota archaeon S13 | reverse complement strand
ACGTCGCGCCGGACCGGCGCGCGGCGGCCCCCAAAGCTTTAAAAGGCGGCCAATTTTGTCCTGCCTCCCTTGAGCTCAATATGTCCAGAGTGCGGCTCTGGCTCGATCAAGAGGGCGAGGCGGGCGGGAATCGCAGCAGGGCGCATGAGGTATCCCGCGTTTCGCGCAATGCTGGTGCTCAACGCTACTGACGAGGCGGAGATGGACCGCGCCGCTGCGCCAGGCGCGCCTGACCGCAGGTGCGGCTCGTGCGGCGCAAGTTTTAGCCAGAGCCCGGCGAGCTGCCCGGGGTGCGGATCCTCGCGGCTCGTGGCGGTCGTGTACAGGAGAGGGGAGTGGGGGGGCGACGAGGAGGCCGGCGACGAGGCCGCAATGGAGGCGGCCGCGCGCGCCAGGGGCGAACGGCACCTAGAGTGGGGCGAGGGCGACGAGGAGGTGGCCGCCGAGATCCGCCGCCTGCTCGGCAGCGGGCAAAAGATCGCCGCGGTCTGGAGTGCCCTGCAGGCAAGGCTGGGGTTTGTGTCGCTGCCGCACAGCGGCATCGTCAACCGGCCCACGGCCGCATGCGCAGAGTGCGCCAGGAGGTTTAGGCCAGACCCCGTGCGCTGCCCAAAGTGCGGCTCGGAGGAGATTGCCAGGATAATGTACGGCCTTCCGGCGCGCATGCCCGAGGAGCGCGACATGGTCGTGCTAGGCGGGTGCAGCGTCTCGCCCCGCATGCCAAGCATGGCGTGCCTTGCCTGCCGCCGCCAGTTTGGCAGGGTCGGCGAGGGCGTTCTGGGGGGCCGCGGGCGCGGCGGCTCCCGGCGCGCGCTCTAGGGCCGTGGGGGCGCCCCTACCTTCAAATACCCAGAATTTGGCCCCGCGGGCGCATGAACCGCGAGCGCATAAGGAGGCTCGTGCGCGAGCTTATCATAGAGATAGGCGAGGACCCCACGAGGGAGGGCCTGCGCGACACGCCTGACCGCATAGCCGACATGTACGGCGAGATATACGACGGCTACGAGTCAGACGCCGAGCTCGACGTCCAGTTCTCGGAGGACGCGGACGCCGTCGTCGTGCGCGACATACGCTTTTACTCAATGTGCGAGCACCACATGCTCCCCTTTTTTGGGACCGTGAGCATCGCGTACGCTCCAAACGGCCGCGTCTTTGGGACCTCAAAGCTCGTCCGCCTCGTCAAAAAGCACGCCAGGCGCCTGCAGATACAGGAGAGGCTCACGAGGAGCATCGCAGATGACCTCAACGCGCAGGGCGTCAAGGGCGTCGCCGTCTGGGCCGACGCCGAGCACCTCTGCATGAGGATGCGCGGCGTGGAGAACGAGGCCAAGATGACGACGAGCGCGTTTCGCGGCATATACGAGAACCGCCTCGAGCGCCAGAGCGTCGTGGCCCTCGTCCACCAGGGGGCGCGCCAGCCCGCGCCGTGAGCGGCGCGTAGAGATAAATACCGAGGTTTCGGGCCGCGGCGCGCGATGGGCGCGCACGACAATGTCCACATACCCTCCGAGTCCTGGCCCAACTGGACGTGGTACGCCCTCGAGTTTGGCGTGGTTTTGGCCGTCTCGATGGTCATCGCGTGGAAGGTCTCTGACGCGATGCTGCCGGCCGTGGCCGCCGCCGCGGGCCACGCCGACGCGCTGGCCTCGTGGGAGGGCATCAGCATACACTCTGCCGAGTTTAAGGCCCTCGCCGCCGACGTCGAGGCGCGCATAGTCACCGTGTCAAACTGGGCGTTCTATGGGATCGTCGGCGGCGTCTTTTTGGCGTGGTATGTGCTGATACGCGGGTTTGCCCTAAAAAAGAGGGTCCTTCGGTGAGGCCCGCCGCAGTCGCCGCGGCAGTCGCCGCGGCCGCCGTGGCAGCCGTCGCGGGCCTGGCGCTGTTCACCGAGGCCCTCGACGACGCCGGCCCCGTCCGCGCGGTGCCGCAGGGGCCTGACGCAGTGGCGCGCCCCCCGCCTGACCCGATCGGCGAGCGGGCCGCGCTAATGACAGAGTCCGAGTGCGCCGCCGGGGGCGGCGAGTGGAGGTGGGTCAACGCGTTCTTCAAGTCGTGCGTGCTGCCGTATCCCGACGCGGGCAAGGAGTGCACGGCCTCCTCCGAGTGCGAGGGCGGGTGCTTTGCGCACGACTTTGACTCGCTCGAGGCCGGCGTCGGGACGTGCCTGGCCACGACGTACCGCTCTGGCTGCATGGGCGAGGTCGGCGCAAGCACGATAGATTGCCTCTATGACGACATTATGGTCTCGTGCACGCGCGACTCGACTGATCCAGAGTGCGAAGGCCTGCGCTAGCGCGCATAGCGCGTCCTGTCGGCGATTCCCGCGGCGGCAAACGACGCGCGGCGGTTTGCGCATGACTCGCAGGCGCCACAGTGCGCGCGGCTGGCCGACGAGTAGCAGCTCCATGACCAGAACAGCGCCGTGCCGAGCGCGGCGTGGCCACGGCGGACCATCTCGGCCTTTGAGAGGCGCTCGGAGGCGGGGCTCCATATGCGGATGGGCAGCCTCCTTTTGGACCGTATGCCGTCGGACTCTCCCATGTTGAGGGCCGCCTCTAGCGCGCGCGAGAACGCGGGCCGGCAGTCGGGGTATGGCCTGTCCCCCGTGTGCGCGCCGTACGCCACGGTCTGCGCGCCGATGGTGAACGCCCACGCCGAGGCGATCGAGAGAAAGACGGCGTTGCGCACGGGGACGACTATCGAATAGTCAAACTTGCCCGGGAGGCGCGAGCGCGAGTCGGTCAGGACGTTGGTTCCCGCGTAGAGGCCGCGCATGAACGAGATGTCGACGGTCCTGTGCTCGACGAGGCCCACGCGGCGCGCGAGGCGGCGCGCGGCGCGGACCTCCTGCGCGGCCCGCTGGCCGTACGAGAACGTGATCCCGTGCAGCTCGTGGGACCGCGCCAGGTGCGCGCACATGCAGGCAGAGTCCAGGCCCCCGCTAAACACGGCCACGGCGCGGGGCCTGCGGGCCATTACGCCCCCGCTGCCCCCCGCGCCGTGGGCCGGC
>RHFA01000059.1 GCA_003724275.1 Thaumarchaeota archaeon S13 | reverse complement strand
TGACCATGCGCGCAAAATTCCCACGCCATGGCGTGCAGGGAGCCCTTCGCCTGGCCAAGCCGCGCAAGCGCGCGCGGCAAACTCCCATTGCGGGAGGGGCGCCTGACCAGAGACCCACAGAGGGGGCACTGATGCCCCGCAGGGCCGCCCCCGGCGTGCGCGTAAGCGGTTTTGGGAACCCGGAATATATAAGCAGCTTGCGCAACCCATAATTACCCTTCGAGCCAACGTGCGCACATGGAACGGCAGACCAACTATGACGAGCCAATCAACCTGCCCGGCAATCCCACGAGGGAGGATCTCCTGGCCATGCTCGACGAGGCCGTCCGCGCCGTCCTCGCCAGGCCAGAGAGCGCCATGCGGCACTGCAACAGGGCGATCCTGCTCTTGGGGCTGGGGAGGCCAGAGGAGGCGCTGGGAGCAGCCGACAGGGCAGTCAGAGCAGAGCCCGGCAGGGCAGACGCGCACGTTGTGCGTGGCATAGTTCTTCACTCGCTTGGACAGATGGTGGAGGCGCTGCGAGGCTACGAGCGCGCAATAGGTCTAGACCCGTCCAACACGGACGCCCGGAACAACAGGGGAAGCGCACTGCTGGCGATGCGGCGTTACGAGGAAGCGGTCGAGGAGCTTGACCGGGTCATAGGGGCGGCTCCGAGGTACGCTGATGCCCACGTGAACCGCGGCAGGGCGCTGCATCTACTTGGCCGTGACGCCGAGGCCGTCAGGGCGCTGCGCCGCGCCGTCGCGATAAGGCACAATGACGCGCAAGTGTGGTTTGACATCGGAGCGCTGCTGTTCCAGATGAAAAACACCGCAAAGTCGCTAGGCGCCATCGAGACCGCCATAAAGATCCAGCCCGGCTATGCCAAGGCCCACCACGCGCGAGGCATAATCCTACGCCATCTCGGGCGCGACGACGAGGCGGACGCCGCCTTTGAGCGCGCGCATGGGCTGGATCCCGAGCTCGTGGCGCCAAGCCTGCCTGTAGAGGTGGACGACATATACGTAGCTTGGCACGAGGCCAGGGACATACGCAACAGGCTGGACTCGCCGTCAAGCCCGCAATACGTCCTGCGGCACCAGATCCGGTCGCGCATCGCGGAGTTTTTAAACGCCGCAAGACGCGTGCTGGACTATCATGAAAGGCTGCACAAGAGCGGCATTGTCAGGGAGTACCATGACCGGGAGACGAGGGCCAAAAAATACCTGCAACATGTCAACACGACAAAGCACGAGCGCCTGCTTGACGTGCGCATCACAAAGACGGGAGGGCGCTTGCGCGTGTACCCCAACATCTACACCGGGGAGCCAGCCTTCACGGTTGGGGAGAATGCGCGGCTGTTCAGAGGAGGCAAGCACTACGACATTGACACGTGGCCTGACGAGATGTTTGGCGAGGGCTTTGGCAGGGGCTATCTCTATGAGGTGCAGGTCTGCCACGTGATTCTCGAGGACGGCGAGGTAGAGCTTGTCGAGTTTATGGACACCATACTGGGGGGCGTAAAGGAGCTCCTAGAGAAGCACGGCTATGACACGTCGGGGCTTGCCGACTCCAGCCCGTATTACGGGCTGTCCTGAGGCCGTTGTGGGCAAGCCGCCCGACTTTTCAGCAGATCGCGGCTTGGGAAAAAATGCCAAAGCGTGAAGACCCCCCGCCCGTCAGGCATTGTGCACAGGACACGGCTGCGCTCCTCGATACGGACAAAAAATGCCGGCGCCCGGAGTCCCGGACACCTGCGGTGACGCGAGAATCCCTTCTGGGCTACTTTTTTCTGTTCTCGCGGATCTGCCGCTCGTGGTTTACCTTGGCGGCCTTGCCTGCGACGGTCTCCTCGTTTATCGAGTCAGACCTGTCGTCGTTTGGAGTCCTTTCCATTGTGGGACTGGCTCGCCGCGGGGAATTTTAAACCATGGCGCGGATCCTGCGCCCTAGCGCGCCGTGGCCCCCTGCGCCTGCCCCCGCCTAGCCGCCCTGCCTGCTGAGCGCGGCGATCGTGCCGCCGAGCATGCGGTACAGTGGGCGCACGCGTCGCAGCGCGCCCGGCGCAGAGGCGTCCCCGCACAGGACTCCAAAGACCTCCGTGTCAAACCTCTCGCGCGGACCCCCCGCGGCAAACTGGTCCGGGAGGCGCCCAAAGTCCTCGCTCGCGTGCCTGTCCAGGACGCGCGCGAGGCTCCCGACCGTGCCAGCCGGGAGCGCCGAGATGTCCGGCACGCGGACCTCGCGCCAGCGGTCTATCGCCAGGCGCGTCCACTTGCCCCTAGTGTCGGTTCGCTGGCCCAGGGCCGTGACCACGCCGAATATCGAGTTGAGCCAGGCGCACATCGCCTTGTGCGCGTCGAGGTCGTCCGGGAACGCGTCGAGCCTGACGGCGTAAAAGGAGTTGGAGAGGACGGCCGTGTCGCACCACAGCGAGAGGGCGTGCACGTTGTCAAGCCAGATCCTGTCAGGCACTAGGAGGTGGCCGGGGTTTCGCTCCAGTATCCTGTGCCCGTTGGGCGTGGTCGCCGCGCACCAGTCGTTGGGCACGGTGCGGATCACGCGCGTCGCCTTCTCACCGCCGCCCCAGACTACGCGGTGCGACCCGGAGCCGAGCCTGAGCGAGTCCTTGAACCTGCGAGGCACGACGCCCATCGTGGCCCCATCGCCCAGCCGCGCCATCTTGAGCCTGACAGCGCCGGAGATGCGGCCTTCCTCGAGGAGCTCGAGCGCGTCGGGGGAGGGCATGTCGACAAACGCCGCATAGCGACCCCAGTTGTTCAGGTGCCGCTCCAGGCCGGCGCGCGCGACGCGGCAAATGTCGACGTCGCCGCCGCCGCGTGGGGACTGGATCCTCGAGGTCAGGCGGATCGCGTCGAGGATCGAGGCCATCGGCCTCCTGAGCATGCAGAACCGCGTCTCGTGCCCGGCGAGCTCGCCGGCGGCCTCGCCCCCCGCAAGGCGCCTGGCGACCACGAGAACCTCGCCCATGTCCGTCGACTCGGAAAAGTTCACGCGCCCCGTCCCGTCCATCCTAGTGATGACGCACTCTG
>RHFA01000127.1 GCA_003724275.1 Thaumarchaeota archaeon S13 | reverse complement strand
AGGCCGTCCTCGCGCAGCCTGTCGACCATGATCGCCTCAAACGCGCGCTCTAGCGTTCCAAAGAGCACGTGCGGCGGCAGCTCGGTGCCCCCCTCGTCGTACAGGTCGGGGTTTGGCACGCTGGCGTCCCTCAGCGAGAGGCAGATCGCATACCTGCCCAGGACGTTTGCCGGCAGGCCAGTCTTGTGCTTTAGCTGCGACAGCAGGACCTGCGACCTCGTGCTCATGCGCACCCTGCCCAGGCCCATGTGCTATGCGCCCTCCTTTGCGACGATGAGGTATCCGTCGCGTATCTCCGCCCTCTGCGCGCCGGCGTCATACGATATCGTGTACGAGCGCGACACGTGCGGCTCTAGCCTCTCGTACTCGGCTGCGCGTATCTCCGTGTCAGTCGACAGTATGATCACCTGGTGTGAGGCCGACGGGTAAAACCTCTCGAGCAGGTTGGCCCTGTGGCCCGCGTCGAGGCGGGCCAGCGGCGTGTCAATCACAAAGGGCAGGGGCTTTTCGGAGACCTTTACCATGGACCACAATATGGCCGTCGCGATCATCTGCATCTCTCCCTTTGACGGCGAGTCCAGCGGCATGGCCACGCCACCCTTGCCGTAAAGCCCGATCCCATAGTCGGCCGCGTCCACGCTGACGCCGGTCACAAAGTCCTCCTTGTGCATCAGGTGGCGTATGGACTCTAGTATGCGCTGCTCCATGCCCGCCATCTTTTTCGCCTTTATCCTCGACTCATAGTCCTCCAGCGTCTCTATGGCGTCCGTCGCGAGCTTTATTCCCATTGTCCCCCTGTCGGCCCTCTTTATCCCGTCAACGATCGCGCCCAGGCGCTTTTTGGCGGAGCGCAGCCCCGACTCGCGGCTCGCAAGCCTCTCCTCGAGGTGGCGGATCTCGGCCTCTGTGATCCCTGACTCCCTGTGCATCGCGTTGAGCTCGGCCACGAGGGGCCCGATCTCGTCATCGCGAGGGATCATGCTGATCCTCGACTCGGCCTCCGTCAGGCCCCTCGTGGCCGCGACATACCTCGAGGCGTCCTCGGCCAGCGGGCCTGCCCCGGCGGGCACGCTCTCGGCGAGGCCCAGTATGATGGCCGCGTCGGCCTGGCTGATGTCAAAGGCCGGCTTGGCGTCGGCGCCGGAGACGAGCAGCCCGGCCACCCTCGAGGCCAGCTCGGCCCTCGAGGCTCCGCCGACCCTAGTCCCCCGCCAAAACTCGTCGCCTTCCATCGCCTTGCCAATCTCGCGCGCCCTCTGCCTGAGGGCGCCGCCGTGGCCGCGCATGGACTCAGAGTCGGCCCTCACCTGCTCGGCGACGCGCGCGAGGCGGCCGCCGATCACGCCGAGGACCATGTGCCCGGAGAGCGCCTCTCGCAGCCTGGCCTCCAGCGCGCGCGCAGCCTCGGCGCCCTCTGCCCTCTGCGTCACCAGCTCCACGCGCCTTTTCGCGTACTCGCCGCCGAGGCCCCGTATGCGCGACTCGAGGCCCGCGCACCTCTTTGCGGACGACTCGAGGGCCTCACTCTTTGACCCCATCTCGGCGCGAATCGCGGCGATCGCGCCCTCGTGGTCGCGCTTTTCCTCTAGGGCGCGCTCATACTCGGACATTGTGGACCCGTCGCCCCTGCCGCCGTTTCGCAGTATGTACAGGTTTAGGTCGGCGCGCAGCTGGCGGATAAGGTCAACGCCGAGCATGGTGTCCATCGCCCCCCTGAACGTGCCCCTCTCGCCGCCGCCGGCTCCCCTGCCCACGTCCTCGGCTATACGCGCTATCTTTTCCCCGTCAAAAAAGAACACGCGCGCGATTCCGGGGGGCACCAGGGCGTCCATGAACTGCTGCCACGACTCGCGGCCCGGCCCGTCGAGCTCCTTGCCGTTCTTGGCCACGCTCAGCGTGTCGGGCTCGTCGCCGACGGACTCCCACTCGCGCCTTACGCGGTACGTGTCCTCAGAACCCGCATGGTGCAGCCTGAACTCTATCTCGACTGCCGCAGACCTTGCCCTGTGGCGGCTCTTGCGGTGGACGAGCCTGGACAAATAGTCGCGGTACTTGCGCGCCGACATTCCGCTCCCAAAGATCGACCGCCCGTACATCCCGAGGAGTATAGAGTCGAGTATCGTCGTCTTGCCCGCCCCATTGACCCCGCCGATGAGCACTATGGGGCGATCCGGCGTCGTCTCCAGCTCGAGCACGTTGCGCCCCTTGTACGCCCCATAGTTCTCCAGGACCAGCCTCGTGAGTATCATCTTGCCTCCTCCATCATTTCCATTTTCCTGCGCGCGTCGCCCAGTATCTCCTCGTCGTCCTCGCGCCACTCCTCGCGCAGTATCTTTGCGATCTGCGAGTGGAGGGCCTGCCGGCTCCCGGCGCCGCGCGCCTCAAACTCGGCGTTGATCAGCCTGGCCATCATCACCGGCGGCGTCGGCCTGCAATAGCCGAGCTTGTAGTTGCCCATTGCCACCCTGCCCTTCCAAAAGATAATGCTGCCGTTGCGGTGGCGCAGCTCGCGCACGTCCTTTTTGACCTCTGGATCCTGCGTGCGCTTTAGCTCCTCGCGCAGCTCTAGCAGCGGCTCCATCCACGTCTCGCCCGAGTCGATCATGCCCTCCATCGACCTGTCGCGCTCCACGACGGTGCATGTCCAGCAGCCAAAGCGGCTGTTGCCGCAGGACTGCGTGCTCGTGTCGACGACGAGCGGGCACTCGGCGGCGTTGGCGTCCCTGTACAGCGCGAGCAGGTCGCGGTTGTTGCCGCCCCACGGGTTTTGCGAGTTTTGCAGGAGATAGTTCCAGACGTCCTGCGTCGTAAAGTCTCGCAGCGGCGGATAGATGTAGGCGCCCGTCAGCGAGTCGTGCCTGGACAGAGGCGTCTTGCCGATCCGGTGCATGCTGAGAACCTGCGCCCTCGTGCTGCTCTCGTCGCTGCGCGAGCCCAAAACCATGACGACCTCGCCGTGCTCGGAGACCTTTTCGCCGATAAAGCGGTTGGCGCTGCTGATCTTGAGGCGGTCCGTGCACCACCTAAACGTCGTCGACGGCGCGGGGTACCCCTTGCCGAGCAGGCAGACCCAGAACGTCTCGGCGAGCACGGGCCGGACCAGGTTTGTCGATATGGGCAGGCCCGCGCGCCTGCCGGCGGACTCCATGCTGTCCAGCGTGCCGGTTACCGTCTCTACTATCTTTGGAGATTCTACAAGCGTGTCTGACGATATGACAAAGACGCGCTTTGCGAGCCTTTCGCGAGGCAACTTTAAGAGCGCATTCCACACGATCTGTATCATGCATGTGGAGTCCTTGCCGCCGCTAAACCCGAGTATCCACGGGCGCGAGTCAGACAGGTAGACCTCCTGGATCTCGCGGTACAGCCCGTCAAGCGTGCGGCCCTCAAAGAACGACTGCGCCATGGCCCTATGTCCCCCCCATGCAGTGGCCGAGTATGAGCTCGACGGCCCTGCTGATGCCCTCCTTGTGCTTTATCATCTTGCCGTTGATGACGACCTTGCCCTCCCAGTCGGGGTTTGAGCGCTGCCAGTCTATCCTGCCGAGACCGCCTAGCATGCGCCTCCATGCCGTGGGGTACTCTTCGACGAGCTTGCGGCCGACGATGCCTAGCGTGACTAGCATGTTGACGTTGGCGTGGACGTACTCGTTGCGGATGGCCACGGGCACCACCCTCCTCTCTACGAGCTGCCTCCACTCTGGTATGTTTTTTGCCACCTCTGTCCAAAACTCGGCGGCCAGGCCGCGCTCCTCGTCGCTGATCCTCGATGTCTTGCCAAGGAACGCCTTTGTCGCCTCGGCAATGCCATTCAGCGTGAAAAACTTTGTCGAGCGGTTGGAGATTGTGGTCTTTTCCATCTCTGTCCTGCCCTTGAACACCTCGACCTGCCCTGTCAGGTCTACGACAAACTTTGAAAACTTGTTGCGCCGGTCGTACAGTATGTTTAGTGACTTTGTGGGCTTTACGGCGTTCTTGTTTAGGTCGGAGAACATTTGCTGGCTCGTTTTCAGCCCAACATCCTCAAAGAACACCACGGATATCTTGTCGTGCGCAAAGTCTGACATTTGCTCCAGCGTGTCCTTTATCGCCGCGACCCTGTGCTGGCCGTCGTTGATGAGGACCGAGGCGTCCTGCGGGAACGAGGCCATGCCCATGTTGGGCATGTCCTCGGAGACGGCCCTGAACGAGATCTTGCCGTCGACGGACACCGTAATTGACGAAAAGATATAGTCGTCGGGGTTGCCGATGATATAGTCGCGAATGCGCGGTATGCGGCTCTTGCGGAGCGTGCGCTGCGCCCTTGCGTCGGCAGGGATGCTCGCGTCGACAAAGGTGAATATCTTTGCGGCCGCCTTCATTGTGCAGACGGCTAGGTAGAACGTCCGCTTGCCCTGTGTGCCGCGTATGGCCTCAAACGAGTGGACGTTTGCCTCAGAGATCGCATGCCCCCCCCCTCGGCGGTCTTGGCGCTGGAAGTATATTTTGCGGCCATGTTGGCCTAGGGGGCAGATCCGGGCCTATTTACATGGATCGCGGCCCCGCTTAAAAGGGCGCAGGCGCGGCCTCCCCGCCGCCGCGCCTGCGATCGGGGGCAGGGGGATCGCGGCGTTCAGCCCGCGGCCAGGTCTGGCCTGAACTTTTCTCCCCTGCTGTATGTGGCCTCGCAGCTCTCATAGAGTATCCTGTACTGGTCCTCGGCATACCCGGACATTGCGCTCAGGGCCTCCAGGAGCCCGGCGTCCTGGGCCAGGCTAGAGTCCCCTGGCATGTCCCCCTCGACCATTGACTTTAGCCTGCCGTTTCGGTCAACGACGCCTCCAAAGAGGTCGTCGGCCGGGAGCCTGTCGTGCTTGGCGCAGTTGCACTCTTGGCACGAGGCCACTATGTTATAGACGTCGTTGGAAAAGACATAGTTGTACGGGATTACGTGGTCAAAGTGGGTCTCGTTGCGCAGCCTCCCGCAGTAAAAGCAGCGGTCATCGCCCTGGCTCCAGAGCACGAGGTCCTTTTCGTCCTTTGGGATTGGCGGGCGAACAGCGTTTTCAAAGCTGACCTTTGTGGCTATGCGCGGAGTCATCCTGTTGTACTTTTCGAGCTCTGTGACGAGCTTGTGGTTTATGATGCTCAGCACGGTGTCGTGGTGCCTGCCCAGAAATCCCAGTATGTTGCGGTCAAGCGTTATGGACATGGAGCGGCCTTCCTTTTGAAAGAGGTTTGGCATCTTTGTCTTTATGTGGACCATGACCTCGGGCTTTATGCTCCTCCTTATGACCTCCTTTCGCAGCTCGGCGTTCTCGTCACTTGCTATCTGCTCTCGCGTGGGGGGCTTTTTGTCGCGCCTCTCGCCCATGCGCCGTATTATCTTTCGAATGTTTGCGTCCTGCCAGTCGCTGGACTGCCTAAACTTAAAGCTGTACTCCATGTCCCAATAGTACTTTAGAAACCGAGTTGCGACAAAGTTGA
>RHFA01000072.1 GCA_003724275.1 Thaumarchaeota archaeon S13 | reverse complement strand
GAATCACCGTCGCGGCCGCCGACGTCGCCGCCGTGCGCGAGCGCGGCGCGCACGGGGTGATACTCGGGCGCGCGATATACGACGGGCGCCTCGGCGTGCGCGAGGCAAGGGGGGCCGCATGCCCCTGACGAGGCGCGTCATACCGTGCCTTGACGTGAGGGGCGGGCGCGTCGTCAAGGGGACAAGGTTTGAGTCGCTCCGCGACGCGGGGGACCCTGTCGAGCTCGCCGCGGCGTACAGCGAGGGCGGCGCCGACGAGCTCGTGTTCCTGGACATCACGGCCTCGCAGGAGCGCCGCGCCGCCGTCGTGGGACTCGTCTCGCGCGTCGCGGCGAGCATTGACATACCGTTTACCGTGGGAGGCGGCGTCACGTCCGTCGGGGACGCGCGCGAGATACTCTTGCACGGGGCCGACAAGGTCGGCGTAAACTCTGGGGCCGTCGGGGATCCCGGCCTGATCGGGCGCATGGCAGGCGTCTTTGGCCGCCAGTGCGTCGTCGTCGCCATAGACGCAAGGCGCAACGGTGACATGTCCGCCGCGCCGGCCGGCACTGGGGGTGACTGTTGGTTTGAGGTGTGCACGCACGGCGGCAGGAGGAGGACGGGGATCGACGCCGTCGAGTGGGCCGCGCGCGCGGCGCGCCTCGGGGCCGGCGAGATACTGCTGACGAGCATGGACCGCGACGGGACCGGCGACGGGTATGACCTCGAGCTCACCGCGCGCGTCGCCTCGGCGGTCCGCGTGCCCGTCGTGGCCTCGGGGGGCTGTGCGAGCGCGGCCCACATGGCCGACGCCCTAGAGCACGCCGACGCGGCCCTTGCGGCCTCGATATTCCACTATGGGCGAGGCGCGATCGCCGACGTCAAGCGCGAGCTGCGCGCGCGCGGCGTGCCTGTAAGGTTATAAGCCGAGGCGCGCGCCGCCGCGCCAGAATGGAGCGGGATCCGTCAGAGATCGACTTTGCAAAGGGCGGCGGCCTCGTGCCCGTCGTCGTCCAGGACGCCGCTAGCGGGCGCGTCCTCACGCTGGCCTACGCCAACGACGAGGCCCTGAGGCGCACGCGCGAGACGTCCAGGTCGTGGTTTTACAGCAGGTCGCGCTCGAGGCTCTGGATGAAGGGCGAAGAGTCCGGAAACGTCCAGAGGGTCGTGGAGATACTCGTCGACTGCGACGCCGACGCGCTGGTGTACCGGGTAGAGCCGTCAGGGCCGGCCTGCCACACGGGCGAGGAGACGTGCTTTCACAACACGCTGGGGGGAGCGCGCGCGTGAGCGGCGGGGACGGCGGGTACGGCGGCGAGTCGCTTGCGTTTCTCGAGTCAGTCGGCGCGCGCGTGGGCGACAGCCTCGAGGGCGGCGGCCTCTCTGGCCGCGTAATGCCGCGCTACGAGGGCGGCGAGGACGGGATTGTCGTGCTCAAGCTCGCAAGCGGCTACAACGTCGCAGTCAGGGTGGGCCGCCTCGCCGGCTCGCGGGTAGCAGGCGCCCCGGCGAGGGCAGCGGCGCCGGCGGCACCGGCGCGGCCGGCGCCGGCGCAGGGCCTGCCGAGCATACTGCTCCTCTCCACGGGCGGCACGATCGCAAGCCGCATAGACTATGTGACCGGAGCCGTGACGCCTGCCCTCGACGCCGCGGGCCTCGCCGAGTCGGTCCCCGAGCTCGCCGGCATTGCCCGCATCGAGCCGCGCGTGGCAATGTCCGAGCACTCGGAGAACATCGAGCCGTCACACTGGGAGCTGATCGCCACGGCGGTCCGCGACGGCTCTGCGGGCCACGGCGGCGTCATTGTCGCGCATGGCACGGACACGATGCAGCACACTGCGTCCTATCTCGCCTTTGCGCTAGCGGGCCTGCCGGTGCCGGTGGTGCTAGTCGGCGCGCAGAGGTCCTCGGACCGCCCGTCCTCTGACGCCGCCGAGAACCTCGCCGCCGCCGCGCGCCTCATCGCCTCCTCGCCGGGCCCCGGCGTGCTCGTCGCGATGCACGAGGGCTCCTCGGACGGCCGCGTCTCCTGCCACAGGGCGACGCGCGTGCGCAAGCGCCACACTAGCGCGCGCGGGGCATTTGAGACCGTCGGCGGCCCGCCGGCGTTCACCGTCACGCGCGGGGGCATCGAGGGCCCATCAGGCAGGCGGGTCGGAACGCCAGGGACGCGCGAGCCGCGGATCGGCGTTGATGCGCGCGCGGCGCTGCTCAAGTACCACCCGGGCATGGACGCCTCGGCGATCGACGGCCTCGTGGAGCGCGGCTGCCGCGCGCTCGTGCTAGAGGGCACGGGACTGGGCCACGTCGGGAGGGCACTATACGCGCCGATCTCCAGGGCAGTCGAGGCCGGCGCGCTCGTGATGATGTGCTCGCAGTGCGGCGACGGCGAGGTCAACATGAACGTCTACGAGTCCGGCCGCGAGCTCCAAAAGCTCGGCGTCGTCCCGCTGCGCGACATGCTCTCCGAGACGGCTCTCGTGAAGGCGATGTGGGCCCTCTCGCAAGAGGCCACGCGCGAGGGCCTCGAGCGGCTCATGCTAGAGAACGTCGCCTCGGAGATGTCCCCATGAGCGCCCCCGCGGGCCTCCTCGTGGGCCTCGAGGTGCACCAGCAGCTTGACACGGGCCGCAAGCTCTTTTGCGCGTGCGAGCCAGTAGAGTCAGACGAGCACGCCTCCACGTTTACGCGCCGCCTGCGCGCGGCGGCAAGCGAGACGGGCACGTACGACCGCGCCGCCGTCTTTGAGGGCGCGCGCGCGCGAGAGTTCACGTATGTGGCCAGCCCGCAGAGCAGCTGTGCCCTAGAGCGCGACGAGATGCCCCCGCGCGGCCTCGACCCCGCCGCAAAGGGCATCGCCCTGACCGTCGCCGCCGCGCTGGGCTCGACGCCGTTCGCCGAACTCCTCCCCATGCGCAAGATGGTCATCGACGGCTCGAACACGTCCGGGTTCCAGAGGACGATGCTCGTGGCCTCGGGCGGCGAGCTCGACGCCGGCGGCACGCGCGTCGGCGTGCAGTCGATCTGCCTCGAGGAGGACGCCGCGACGTACAGCCTCGACCGCCTCGGCGTCCCCCTCGTGGAGATCGCCCTGGCGCCCGTGGCCACCGACGGCGCCGGCGCGCGCGCCGTGGCCCTTGCCCTGGGCCGCCTGCTGCGCTCTACGCGCAGCGTGAGGCGCGGCCTGGGCTCCATACGCCAGGACGTCAACGTCTCGCTTGGGGGCGGGGCCATAGTCGAGGTCAAGGGCGTGCAGCAGCTCGACCAGCTAGAGCGCGTCGTCGAGCACGAGGCCCAGAGGCATGCCGCCCTCGCCGAGCTCGCCGCGAGGCCCGAGGTCAGCGGGATGCCAGAGATAACCGACGAGGACACCGCCGAGGTCACGGGCCTGCTGGAGGGGACGGCCTCGCCCGTCCTGGGCAAGGCGCTCTCGCGCGGCGAGTCCGTCGTGTGCGTGCGCGCGCGCGGGATGGCCGGGATGCTGTCGCTGGAGCCGCGCGCGGGGTTTCGCCTGGGACGCGAGCTCGCCGGCGCCGTGCGCCCACTTGGCATACGCGGCGTGTTCCATTCTGACGAGCTGCCAGCGCACGGCATAACGGCCGCCGAGGTCGCCTCGATACGCGACATGCTTGGACTGCGCGAGGGCGACGCGTTTGTCATGGCCGCAGCACCAGAGGACGTCGCCGCGCACGCGCTGCGCGCGCTGCGCGACCGCCTAAACGCAGCGCGCCACGGCGCGCCGGCCGAGACGCGCATGGCGACGCCTGACGGGCGCACAGAGTACCTTCGCCCGAGGCCGGGCGCGGCAAGAATGTACCCCGAGACCGACGTTCCGCCCATACGCATAGCGCAGGAGGAGCTTGACGCCGCGGCGAAATCGGTTCCGCGCACGTGGGACGAGGAGCTCGCCGAGCTGCGCTCGCGGCACGGCCTAAACGCGCAGCTCGCCGAGCAGCTGCTCGACTCTGAGCGCCTCGCGGCGTTTGAGCGCGCCGTGTCGCACCCGTCAATCGAGGCAAACTTTGCCGCATCCGTCCTCCTCTCGACGATAACGGCGCTGCGCCGCAAGGGCCTAGTCTCGCCGCTGCCCGACTCTGAGATTGACGCCGCGTTTGCGATGCTCTCGCGCGGCGAGATCGCAAAAGAGTCAATGGAGATGATCTTTGAGGCGATAATGTCGGGCAGGGCGTCGACTGCGGCCGAGTGCGCCGCGGGGGCAGGCGTCAGCAGCGACGAGCTCGACTCGACACTCGAGAGGATTGTCGAGGAGAACGCTGGCGCCATACGCGAGCAGGGCGAGCGCGCGATGGGCCTCCTAATGGGAAAGGCGATGCGCGAGCTCCGCGGCAGGGTCCCCGGCGAGGAGGTGAGCGCCGCGCTTGCCCGGCTTATAGCGTCCGCTGCAAAGCGACCAAAATAATGGGACACGTGTGGTGGTCTAGTCGACCTTGCGGCGCCCGGTTCCCCTGCCGCTCACGACATAGCGCCCCTTTGCGGAGACGCTTCGCGATTCGGCCAGGTCGCCGAACTTTACCTTTTTCGTGCCGCGCCCGACCGTGACGTACGAGTCCTTTGCGGACTCTTTGCGCTTGCGCGAGACGTCACGAAAGCTCTCGCCGGACCAGTTGTCGGGACTCTTCTCGGCAACTCGCCTCGAGGTGCCCCTCCCGCCGATCCTGACTACCTTGCCCATGCGCGCGGCGGAGAGGGCACTAGCGTTTAAACTTGTCTGCGGCCACAGGCG
>RHFA01000137.1 GCA_003724275.1 Thaumarchaeota archaeon S13 | reverse complement strand
CCGTGGTAGATGTCAAATTTGGCCTGGGCCCCTCCCGGTGCGTGCGCTGGCCAGGCTGGCTCCCACGCCACGGCCGCGGCGGCCAGCACGCAGACGGCGGCCGCGGCGGGCGCTAGCCGCGGCGCCTTTGCCATAACCACGCCCCCCTGCCCCGTGCCTGCCATATGAGAGTTTAACGCCCCGCGGGCGCCGCTCGCTCCGCCCTACGCGAGCGTCGCCTGGCCCGCCCTGCGCGAGGGATCCAGGACGGCGAACTTTTTGAGCACCGCGCCCCTGTACGCCTCGAGCGCGCCGTCCTCGGCGCACGCCGCGCAGATGCACAGGCGCGAGACGCGCTCTAGGTCACAGTCCTCGCGCAGCTCGCACTCGGCGCACCCCGCTGGCCGGCCGCACACGGCGCACGGTATGCTCGCCTTGCCCGAGGCGCACTCGGGGTGCTTGACGCCCTCGCCCTTGAGCCACATGACCGGCGCTCCGACCGGTATGTCCAGGCCGCACTCGGCGCACTTGCCCGGAAACTTCATCTTTATCTCGCGCCAGCTCATGCTATTCCTGCCTCCTTTTTGACGATGGCCCTGTGATCCTCGTCAAACTCGGCAATGTCCACGGCGCCGGCCCTCACGCATGCGGCAATGTACGGCAGGTGGACAGAGATAAACTCGGATGCCGACGCGTGGAACGACGGGGCCTCCGAGCGCGCAAGCGCCCGTATCGCGCTCCCGTCCCAGCGTATGCGGTTGAGCAGCGGCCACGAGACGCCGTACTTTGAGTGCTTGACGGCGAGGCCCGCCTCGTGGCCGGCGGCCAGCACCGAGTTTAGGTAGCGCAGCAGGCGCCACTGCTGCGTCCTCATTATGCGCCCGTGGATTACGTCGGCCTCGGATATCGCGCGCATGAGGCGCGCTGCCCTTGCCGCCGGAAGGCCCGCGGATACGACGCTAGAGTAGAGCGCGCCTATCTTTTCTCGTGGGTCCCCGCGCATCGACTCGAGGGCCATGCGCGCGTCGTGGGCCGTCTTGGCCGCAAAGAACGCCGTGACGCCCTCCTCGGCCGTGAGCGTGCCTCCCTCGTGGGACATGTCCGGCGAGAACCCCTGCGCGAGGGACTGCGCGAGGTTGAACATTGAGCGTATGTCCCCGCGCGACCTCGAGATCACCTGTATCTCCGAGCCTGGCCCGATCTGCGCGCCCTCTTTTGCCGCCGCGTCGCGCAGGTATAGGCGCAGCAGGCGCGGAGGCACAGGGCCCAGGCGCATGACCGTGGAGGCCTTTGCTATGTTTTTCATCTTGTCAGACGAGTCAGAGTTGGCAGCCATGATGATTGGGACCGTGGGCTCCTTGAGTATGCGGGCCAGCGCGTCGGCCCCGCCATAGTCGGCCCTGCCGTGTATACCGTCGACCTCGTCGACAAAGACCAGCATCCTCGCCGGCCCGCCGGACTCGCCGGCGACAATGCTGGCGTTTCCCATGACCGGCCCGAGGAGCGCCGTGATCCTCGACCTTGAGCGCGTGTCGCTCGCGTTGATGCCGACCATGTCATAGCCAAACCTCCTGGCCACCAGCGTCGCCATCGTCGTCTTGCCCGTGCCGGGCGGGCCGACCAGCAGCGCGGGGCGGACGCCCCTCTTCCACCCGGCGAGCCACGCGACGAGGTCTGCGCGCGCCTTTTCATTGCCGACCATCGACTCGATCGACGTCGGCCTGTGCCTCTCTGACCACATCAGGCCCGCGCCGGGGCTTGCGCCGGGATCCGCGCCGCCGCGCGCAGGGGCCTCGCCGGCGCCGCGCGCCACCGTGTCGCCCTCGCCGCCCATGTGGTCCAGGAGGCCGCCGCGGCGCGTCACCGTGCCATCGCCTCCAGCGCGGCATCAAGCGTGGACGACATTGCGCGCGCGCGAGCGTGCCAGTACAGCGCATAGTGGTCTATGGTCAAAAAGAGAAACCCGAGAAACTCGGCGTTTTTCGTGCCCTCTGGCAGCGAGTCCAGGGCGCTGCGCGCCTGTTCCATGTATCGCTCCTCGCGCCGGCGCGTCCTGCGCAGGCCCTCTGGCGCGCTCTTGGCTCGGATGGCGTCATGGAGTGCCCACGAGGGCACCTTGAGCGAGCCGCGCGCGACAGAGTCCTCGATCTCGTTGCCGCACCCCACGCACTCAGACGCGTGCGCCATGCCGTCATAGAACGCCGCGCCGAGCGCATCGCTTGCGGCGGCCATGTTGCGCCCCGCGGTCCCCATGACGGCGCGGTACTTTTTGTACGACACGGCCATGTCGGCCTCTGTCGCGCCGGCGGGATCCGCCTGTATGCGCACGTCGGCGGCCTGGCCCTCGCGCGCCTCGGCAAACCCCGACTCGAATGACGCCAGTGCGCCGTCGCCTCCGCGCGAGATCAGCTCGCGCGCCACGCCGAGTATGTGCGGGTTCATCAGGCGATAGTCATCAAGGAACTCGAGGTCCTCGTCGCGGTCCGCTATGCGGTCCATCGGCTCGCTGAGGTCTATGGCTATGATGTGGCCCTCGACCATGTCCCTGCGCGTGCCCACCGAGGCGCCGGCGGCGGCCGCCGAGTCGTACAGCGCGTTGAGGACTGGGAGCGTCATTGTCACGAACTTTGAGTCCAGGATTCGGCCTATGCGCAGGCGTAGCTCGGCGGGGTCGGCAAGGCGCGCCTCGGCGCGCGCAATGCCCGCCGCGTCCAGGGCCATCGACTCTGAGCCGACCTCCTCGGCAAAGCGCCTCTGTGTGGCCGCCGGCGAGCGGTCCGAGCGCAGCCTAGAGTGGACCTCGCGCGCATACCTCTCGGCGAGCGAGGCCATCTGCGAGGCCGCCTCGGCCGAGTAGCGGCGGTAGAGCGAATAGCCTCGGCGGCGGAGGGCACCCTGCACGAGGGCGCGCCGCCCCGGCGGGGTCGAGAGGAGCGCGCGGGCCGACGTCACGCTTGCGCACACGCGCGCCCCCGCGGCGCGTTTCTATTTATGCCTTAGAGCCGGGCCGCGCCCGCGCGGCGCCCTTTGGCGCGCCCGGGATCAGCGCCGTCCCGCTAGGCGGGATTCCGGCCATG
>RHFA01000145.1 GCA_003724275.1 Thaumarchaeota archaeon S13 | reverse complement strand
GCGCACAAGAGCCGCTCCTATGCGCTGTATGCGCTAGGCCGCCACGAAGAGGCCCTGGCCGCCATCGAAAGGGCCGTCTCCATAGAGCCTGGCAGCGTGCCCGCGCATGTTGGCAAGGGAACCGTTCTCCTGGCCCTTGGCCAGACAGGGCAGGCCCTTGCCGAGTTTGAGGACGCCGTGAGGCTGGATTCGCTAGACGTAAAGACGCGGCTGTGCCACGGCCACGCGCTGCTTCGGGCAGGGCGCCACGCCGACGCCCTAGAGGCTTTCGAGTGCGCGGTGGACATGGATCCTAGCAGCGTCGAGGCGCGCCTCGGCGTGGGGTATGCGCACGACCTTCTTGGGAACATAGAAGAGGCAACCTACTCCTTTGACTATGCGATCCGGCTGGACCCGGACAGCGCCAACGCGCACCGCAGCCGAGGGTATGCCCTGGCAACAGCAGGCCGGCACGCCGAGGCGCTCGAGTCGCTTGACCGCGCGCTGGCCATCGACCCCGCAGACAAAAACGTGCGTATCGCAAAAAACGAGGTTCTGGCCAGGCTGTCCGGAAAGGCGGCTCCGGCCGGCCCGCCCAGAAACGACCAGGACGCCGCGCTCGCGCACGTAAACATGGGAATATCTACCTGCACCCCGATGCGCGCCGGCGAGGCGCTGGAGCACTTTGAGCGCGCAATATCGATCGACCCAAAGTCCGCCGACGCCCACATTGGCAGGGGCACGGCGCTCATCCGCCTTGGCCGAAGCAAAGAGGCGCTTGCGGCGTTTGGCGACGCCGAGCGCCTGGCGCCGGACAGCATGGCCCTCCACAAGAACAGGGCCGCGGCGCTCCTCCACCTCGGCCGCAACGAGGAGGCGCTAAGATCCTGCGACCGCGCCACAAACCTGGCGCCGGGCAGCGCCGCGGCCCACAAGAACCGCTCGCTGGCCCTGCACAGGATGGGCCGCAACGAGGATGCCCTAGAGTCTTTTGAGCGCGCGCTATCGCTGGATCCCGGCGACGCGTACCTGCATGTCGGCAGGGGGTTTTCCCTTGAGGCTCTGGGCCGCAACGGCGAGGCCACAGAGTGCTATCGGCGCGCCAAAAAGATAAACCAGGCGATTCGCACCCCGCTCCCGCCCCGCCCCTCCTAGCGCCGCTGCGCCTCAGATCGCGCCCATGAGCTTGTGCAGCTGCGGGACGACCCTGACCTCGGGGTATGTCCGGCACGCCGCGTCATGCAGCGCCACGAGGTGCTCGAGGCGCGGCTCCTCCACGCCGCTCGTCGGCTGGACATAGAGGCCCGAGACGGCCTCTGGAGGCGCGGCCTCAAAGACCCTGCCGAGCAGCGACTCTAGGTCAGCGGCGCGCGTCCTGGCGCTAACGACCACCTTCACATAGACCGACTTTTTTGCGCGCGCGGCGGCGGCAAGGCACCTGGCCGCCTCCTCTAGCAGCCTCCCATAGTGGGCCGCGTCGCGCGCAAACTCAGAGTCGGCGGTCTTGAACTCGACCTTGAGGATGTCCATGTGCCCCATGACATGCGAAAACCTGCGCGAGTCATAGCACGACGACTCGAGGTACGTGCGAACGCCGAGCGATTGCGCGTGGCGCGCGAGCTCGGCTACGGCCTCGTGCTGCACTAGCGGCTCGCCGCCCGTAAAGTTGACCTTGTACGTGTGGGGCCGCAGCGACGAGGAGACCAGCTCGCGCGCGGCCTCTAGCGTGTACTCCTTGCCAGAGCCGGCCGGCAGGGCCTCGGGCGTGTCGCAGTAAAAGCACGTGAACGGGCAGCCGGCCAGCCTCACAAAGAGCGTCTTTGTCCCATAGAGGAGGCCCTCGCCCTCGATCGAGGTGAACACCTCGAATATCCGCACGCCCACGCGCGGCGCGGCGCGCGCGCCGGGATTTATGTCATCGCTAGTGCGTGACGGGCTCTTTTGTGTAAAAGAGGCCCGCGATCAGGAACACCGCGCCGAGGATGCCGATCAGGCTCCCCACAAACTCGGCGGTTCCCGCGAGGTCCCCGGCGGCGGGGGGCACCAGGAGGGCCGCGAGCGCGCCGACGACGATCATCGGGATCCCGACGCCCACGCATATGGCTTTTGAGGCCAACGGCGGCAGGCCCGCGAGCCAATCTATATGAACTTGGCGCAGGCCGCAGGGCGGGTGCCCCCAGACGGCCGCTGCCCCCAACCGTTTTACGCGGGCCGTTCGCCCCTCCCCGCGCAATGGAGCCCTGCCCTCGCGCGCTGTTGACGTTTGGCGACAGCTCTGGCAACCCGTCACGCCCCAAAAGGGGCTACGCGGACACCGCGCACCATGTCACCGTCACGGCCACGATGGAAATGCGGGGAGCCCAGAGGGTCGACGCGCAGGTGCAGGCGCCAATGGAAAAACACCTTGGGGGGCTCAACCCCGACTGTGTGCCGTTTCATGCGAACCGGCTGCCCCACAAGCTAATTCGCCATACAGGAAACAGGCATCTGGCAGAACAGCTATTTAACAAGGCGCTTGAGGACATTGTGAATATTACCAAAGACATGGGCTCCACAATTAACATGGTTGTTATGGACAGGCCGTCTCTAGCCAGAAACCACAAACCCACACGCGTTGTAACTATATCTTGGGCGCACGCGTCAGAAATGATGCGGCGCACACTGCTCAGATCCCGGCGTGGCGTTACTGGGATTGTCATGCCTGATAGACATGACGATCCGGCCAGCCGGCCTGTTGCCCACACCGCGGCTCCCCCTCGATCTTTTCATAGATCCGGCCAGGCAAGCCGAACAAGTGGCCATTCCGCGCCCCATATTTGTTGACTCTGCGCCATGCAATATGGCACAATTGCCGGACATGGTTGCGTTTCTCGTGGCCAAAAACCACAGGGCCGGCATGTCCGAAACGCTCGAACGCCTGCACGCGCTACTGTTGCCCCACATGTCACACATCGCCAACATCAGGGCAGAATAGGGCGGCAACCCCGCAATAGCGACTATGGGCTCTGGACACTTGCGCCCAAGACACATCGCCTGACGCTCTGGGCTTGCACGGCCGCACCAGCACGGTAGCGGTCCTGGCAATCCCGCAAGAGCGG
>RHFA01000020.1 GCA_003724275.1 Thaumarchaeota archaeon S13 | reverse complement strand
GCCGCGACGCCGCCGCCCTTTAGGGTCGTCATCCCAGTGACGGTCACAGACCAGGACGGGACGCCGTTTGCGGCCAACACGGCCCACACTGTAGCGTACGCGCCTGCCGCGCCGGCGCTCTCCAACGCCAGGTTTGACTCGCCCACGAGGCTGCTCATTGACGTGAGCGAGCCGCTTGACGACACGACGCTAACGCCTGACACGCCTGCTACGGGAGACACTCCGATGGCGCGCGGAAGCGTCCACGTCGAGGGCCTCGGGACGTTTGCCGTCCACCGCGATATGGGCCGCGTGGTCGTGACCACGACAGAGCGCGCGCTGCCCGGCTCCACGTACACGATCCGGATCGCCGACACGGTCAAGGACGCCGACGGCGTAGCCGCCGCGGCGGCGTCGCTGAGCGTGACATACCCAGAGTCCCCGACGTTCACGTCACGGTTCACCGAGATAACGCGGACGGTGGACCACCGGATTGCCATCAGGTCGAGCGAGTGGCTGGACTGGACATCACTGTTCAACCCTAGACTCCAGACGTCGCTATCCACGGTCGGCCAGTCACCGGTGGACGTTCCCATATCCAACGCGTTCTACCGCCACCCGTACATAGTCGTCAGGCTACTAAACGCCGCCCAGCCGGGCATGTACGCGGTCTCGCTGCCAGAGGACCTGCGCACGTTTGCGGGCACGCCCGTGCCGGACACAATCCAGGTCGAGCGCCTCGCCGGCGGCTTCACGCCGGCGGGAGCCCCTACGGCCTCCAACGTGAGGTTTTTCGGGCCGCAGCACATACAGCTGGATCTTGACCAGCAGCCAGACCCCGCAACGCTTGACAACATCGAGGTTCCAGGCCTCGGGGTAAAGTCGTGGTCGCGCGAAGGGCTCACCATCACGCTAGCGCTCGAGGGCCGCGCCGACAGGGTGGCCTGGGAGGGCATGTGGACAGTGCCGGCGGCGATGGCCGACGGCACGCCCTTTGGCGGCGAGCTGGACTTTGACGTCATGGCGCCAGACTCGGCGGGCAACGTCTCTGACATTGGCCAGGACTCGCTGGCCGAAGGCGCAGAGCGCGTGGTCGCCGACACGGGGGCGCCAGAGTTTGAGGCGCACGCCGTCTCTGACACGCGCACGCGCGTCACCTTTGCCGAGCCGGTCCGAGGCGTGATCGCAGCCTCGGAGTGGTGCGTGGGCGGCGCGGCTTCGACGGGGATATCAGCCGACGGCGCCTCGTTTGCGCCGGCGCTGCCCGTGGAGGACGGGCAGGGCGTGACTGCCGGCCAGTCGTTCACGATCAGCCACGCGCCGTCAGGAGGCGCGGCGCCGGAGGTGGTGTACCGCCCCGGCGGGGCGTGCTCGCAGGGCTAGCCCGCCGGGGCCTAGCCCGCCGGGGCCTAGCCCGCCGGGGCCTAGCCCGCCGGGGCGGGCAACCGGCGTCCAAAGGCCCCGTCTAGCAGGCGCTCCGCAGGCTCGACGCCACTTCTGCACATGCCCGCGCGCGAGGCCTGCCTGCTAGGTGGCAGCGGTATGTATATTAGGCCACAAATCTAGCGCCCCCGTGACAATGCAGCAAGGCACCCAATATGACCTGCGAGGGGAGTTCGCCCCAAACCCAATCTTGGTTCGTGGCCTGCTGTCACAGTCGCCAACAGTGGAGGGGCCAGCCCTGTCCCTCTCTACACAGCAGCGCACATACTCGCTAAGGCTTCCAATTGATCCGGTATATGTGGAGAATATTGACGGTTCCGAAGTGCTCCGCTACCGCGAGGCCGACATGGCGGTGGGCAAAATATACAGGTTCAAATGGTATGGCGAGTGGTATGCCGCGCTCCGGTCAAAGGAGGGGGTTGAGCTCCTAAGGTTCTACCCTGACGAGAAATGACCGAGATCGAGGCCAACATCGGCCCAATTTCAGGAAAGCTAAAAACGGCCGTGCCTGTCATATTTGGCCTAAAACCGTGCGTTCCTGCCATCAAAATCAGCGAAAGGCTACTTCGACCTGACGACATGGTGTCATTTCACGCTGATCCGGACGGCACCGTCACGGCAACTAGAATCCACGCAACGGAGGACGGCAAGCTTGTGCGGGGCTAACGCTGCGACGCTAGCAATCCATGACATGGGATACAGGATTCCCGTGCTCCAGACGGAGGGAGGAAGCTATTACCGACTAAAAGACGAGACAGGATCTGTTTTACGCGTGGCTATACGCCTAAACGGAACGCTCACAGGGGCGCGGCAGGGGAATTTCTCTGTGAACACAAATGTCGACATGACTGTGTTCACGCCTTCAAGGCATAGGCGCCCGGAACTGTTTAACCCCACACCGCAGGATCCCCAATCATTGGTTGTGAACGAGGATGTGGGATATGAGGCTATACTAGACGAGCCCAACGTGTATGTCGTGGACAATGCGCTCATTAGCACAAGGCCCGCCATAGAGCAGATCAAGAGAACAAGCCTCTATACTAGCAATGGGGAGCCGCTATACCTTGTGAACGCCATGCCGCTGTTCAAGGTGCTCAAGACCCCATAGGCTCCACACCCGCGCGCGCCTCCTGACGCAAAAAGCCCGCAGCGCCGGCCCGGCACGCCTGGGCAATCGGGCTCTGGCGCGAAAGCTGTGGGGGCTGGCCGCGCCCGCGCCAAAGCAGGCTCCAGCGCGAAAGGGCCTGCCCATGGACGCGCGGGGCTGGCGCGCCTGGAGCCTGGCACGGATCCCCCGCGCCCGCCGCCGCGCGGCCACGTCCGCACCGCACGCCTGCGCCTGGCGCGCACGCCACTGCGGCACGCGAGCCACGCCAGTCCCCTGTCCCGCCCTGCGCTCCGGGGAGACGTGGCGCGGGGCGGCGGCTCGGGCACATGGCAGGGCCGGCGCCGTCCAAAAGCCTGAAGGGCGTGCTGGCTCCGAACATGCGGGCACCGCCGCGACAGCCGGCAGGGGCCGCGCAAGCGGCCTTCCACGGTCTGCGCGCGCCATCTGCGCCTAGGGACACGGCGCCGCTGCGGGGCGGGGCATGGCGCGCCAAACGCCCGCGACCCCGCGATCCCCGGCAGGCCATTGGGCGAGCGCGGCGCAGGGCCCCCCCGCGCCCGC
>RHFA01000044.1 GCA_003724275.1 Thaumarchaeota archaeon S13 | reverse complement strand
CAGGATCCTCGCAGAGGCCCGCCTCGCCGATGCGGTACGCAAACCTCGCCGAGGCCCCCGGCAGCGAGACGGCGCCGGTGCGGCGCGGGCCGGCCGCGGAGAGGCGCACGCGCGCGTGCGCAAACTGCCTCATGGCCGCCTGCAGGTTCTCGCGCTCCACGCCGCCAAACTCCCTGACCATGTTGGTGACGAGGACGGGGATTGACCTGTCCAGCGCGAGGCGCGCCAGGTCGCGCATGTGCCCCATGAAGAGCTCGTTCTTTTTGGGTATCTGCGCCTCGCGGCCGTACTCGAGCGAAAAGAGGTCCGTCACGCTGTCGACGATGGCGAGGTCCGCGGCGACAGACGAGATTTGGCCCACGGCGGCGGCCTGCTCGGCGACGCTAGTCGCCCTGACCACGCCGAGGCGCGCCAGCGCGGGGCGCCGGGCCCCGGCGGCGGCCATCATGGCGAGCAGGCGCGCGGGCCGAAACTTGCCCGTCGTGTCGACGAGGACCGCGCTGCCCCCGCGCGCGAGGCAGGCCGCGGCGGCCTGCTTGGCGAGCTGTGTCTTGCCCGAGCCGGCCGGCCCGTAGACGTCCGTTATGGCCCCCCCTCCGAGGCCCCCTCCGAGGATCGAGTCGAGCTTTGCAAACCCCGTCGGCAGGGCCATGGCGCGCCTGCGCGCGCCCCGCGCTTAAACCGCTTGCGCCAAAATCGCATAAAGCCTTTTAACCTACCATCCGGGCCCCTGCGCGCAAGTGATGGCATAGTGTCGTCGACCGAGGGAAAGCGCCCGCTCTCCACGCTGCAGCGGTGCACGAAAAAGCAGGTCACCGTCAGGCTCAAGAACGAGACCGAGTACCAGGGGAGGATGGACAGCGTCGACACGTACATGAACCTCATAATGACCGACGCCAGGGAGCTCCGCGAGGGGAGGCCCGTGGCAAACTATGCGCGGGCCATACTCCGCGGCAACAACGTGCTCTTCATAAAGCTGGAGAAGGACCTCTAGGCAGGGTGCGCGCATGGCGCGGGGATACCTGTTCACCTCGGAATCCGTGACGGAGGGCCACCCCGACAAGATATGCGACCAGGTGTCTGACGCCCTCGTCGACGCGTTCATCGCAGGCGACCCGGACTCGAGGGTCGCCGTCGAGACGATGATAACGACGGGGTTTATCGCAGTCGCCGGCGAGGTGACCACGCGCGCCGGCATTGGCGAGGCCGAGCAGGAGGGGATTGTGCGCAGGGTCGTGCGCGAGATCGGGTACGACGATCCCGCCCTAGAGTTTGACGCAGACTCGTGCAAGGTGGACATGAGGCTCCACCCGCAGAGCCCGGACATCAGCCGCGGCGTCACGGCCGGCGACGGCGGCGAGCAGGGCGCCGGCGACCAGGGCCTCATGTTTGGGTACGCGACGGACGAGACGCCAGAGCTCATGCCGCTGCCCATAATGCTCGCGCACGCGATGACGCGGCGCCTCGCGGCCCTGCGCAAGTCCGGCGAGGTGCCGTGGATCCGCCCCGACGGCAAGTCGCAGGTGTCAGTCAGGTACGAGGGCGGCAGGCCCGCGGGCATCGAGGCCGTCGTCGTCTCCACGCAGCACGCGCCCGGCGTCACAAACGGGGAGATTAGGGACACCGTGGTCTCCAGGGTGATAAGGCCCGCGTGCGGCGGCCTCTGGCGCGACGGAATCGACATTCACGTAAACCCCACGGGCAAGTTTGAGATAGGCGGCCCGCACGGCGACGCGGGCCTCACGGGAAGAAAGATAATCGTCGACACTTACGGCGGGTTTGGCAGGCACGGCGGAGGCGCGTTCTCGGGCAAGGACCCCTCAAAGGTCGACCGCTCGGCGTGCTATATGTGCCGCTATGTCGCAAAGAACATCGTCGCCGCGGGCCTTGCGGCGCGCTGCGAGGTCCAGGTCGCCTACGCCATAGGAGTCGCCGAGCCCGTCTCCCTCATGGTCAACGCGTTTGGGACAGAGAGCGTCCCCGAGACGCGCATAGAGGAGCATGCGCGCGAGCTCTTTGACATGAGGCCGTCGGCGATAATATCGAGGCTCGACCTCAAGAGGCCCATATACGCGCAGACGGCGGCGTACGGCCACTTTGGGCGCGACGGCGACGGGTTTACGTGGGAGAGCACGGACATGGCCGGCGAGCTGCGCCGCGCCGCCGGGCTATAGCATAGAGCGCAGGCCAACAAAGCCAATTCGAGCGGCCCGCCTGAGGCGCTCGTGGTCCCCCACAAAGCCGCCGGCGAGTATCGCGAGCTCGTCGAGGTCATAGGGCGCGCGCGCGCTGCGGGCCGCCTCGCGCAGGGCCGACTCCATCGGGACGCGGCGGAGGCGTCCGGGGCCGGCCAGCGCGGCGGCGAGGCGCGCGTACGTGACGCGCTCCGGGCCCACGAGGTCCAGCGTGCGCCGCGATCCCGGCCTCAGGGCCTCGCCGGCGAGGACCGCGCACGCGTCATCGACGTGTATGGGCTGCAGGAGGTACCTGCCCGTGCCCGGCACGGCCACCGTGCCGGCGCGCGCCATGCGGCGTATCTTTGAGGACAGCGCGTCGCCCCTGCCCATGATGTACGAGGCCCGAAATATGGCGTGCGCAATCCCCGAGCGCGAGACTGCGCGCTCGGCGGCGAGCTTTGAGGCAAAGTACCCTGTCGCGCCCGAGTCTGCCCCGAGGCCGCTGACAAAGACGATCTTTGGGACGCGCGCGCGCCGGCATGCGCGGACGGCCGCGGCGGCAAGGGCAGCGTTGGCGGCGTGGCCGCCAGGGTCAGAGTGGCGCCCCACGCCGGCGAGGTGGACCATGGCGCGGCACGCGCGCAGCGCGTGGGCGGCGCGGGCCGACTCCCACGGGCCGGCCACGACGGCCTCTGTGGCGCGGGCCGCGAGCGGCCCCCTCGTGAGGCAGACGGCCCTTACCCCCCTGCGGGCCAGGTGGCGGCGCAGGTTGCGCCCCACGTATCCCGACGCGCCGGTCACGGCAACGCTGTCGCGCATGCGCGCCGGGCCGGCGGCGGGCCGCTTTAAAGCCTGCCCGCGCGCGCGGCGGCGCGGAGCGCCAAGAGATATTACACAACGGCCCCGCCGCCGCGGCGTTGGGCGGCAAGGGGATGCGCACGGGATTCACGACCGGAACGTCGGCGGCCGCCGCGG
>RHFA01000106.1 GCA_003724275.1 Thaumarchaeota archaeon S13 | reverse complement strand
CGGGCTCTACACTTAATTCCTGCCCCCTTTCGTGGGCGGCGCGATGGACAAGCTCGAGGAGGCCAGCGAGACGGACAAGCTCGAGGAGGCCCGCGAAAAGGTCATGAAGCGCCAGCTGCACGGGCCACGGTTCTCTGATGACGTGGACTAGGGACCGATGTCGGATGCCAGAGCTGGCCTGTAAGACGGCCGAGCCGCTGGACTGGCGGCTTGCGCTGTAGGCTGGGCAGGGGAGCAGGGGCGAGGATTTGACGCAACGCATGCCCGCGCCACGCGCTTGGCAGGGCTTGCCGCGTCACGCTGGGAGTTCAGGCGCCAGGCGCCGCACGGCCGCAGTTCATCTCATGCGGGAGCCTCGCGTCCCCGTCCAGAGCATTCGGATCATGCCAGGTGGCCGGGACTGCACGCCTTTGTGCCTTCAGGGATGGCGCTTCCCAGGCGCCTCGCGCCCCGCCGCGGCCTCTACACTTAATACCCGCTACCTGCGCGCGCGGCGCGATGGACAAGCTCGAGGAGGCCCGCGAAAAGGTCAGGAAGCGCCAGCTTCACGGCCCGCGGTTTCCTGATGACGAGGACGACTAGGATTGGCAGTCGAGCCACAGGTTTCAGGCCTGCCTGGCGCAGGAGAGGATCAGGATGACCGATCGGACGACCTGTTCACAGACGTGCTAAAGAGCAGCATAAGGTCGCACCAGTGGTCTGCGTCAAACCTGACCTCAAAGGCAAAGTCGTCGCTTGCCGCGGGGGCGGTGGTGCTGGGAATAGCACTCACAGGAATCATGGGATTTTCAGGTCTGCTTGGGGGCGATGGCGTATTTCTGACGCTAGAGTCGCTCCATCCCGGCGTGGGGTATTCCGTGTTCTTGTCCGCGCTAGCCTCTCTTGTGCTGCTGTCGCTCTCCATCCACTTTTCTGTGCGTGCCCTACGGACGGTCAAGATCATGATTCCTGTTGTCTACAGGGTTTTTACCGGCACCGGAAAAAGATCCGAGGAAATCGACGAGGACGTTCTCGAGGCATGGGAGTCAATGTCAAAAAAAGAAATGCGCAGAAAGATCAACCTCGCGTATATAGACGAGATAAAGAGCCTCGAAAAGAACGCCGTCGCAACGGCGCGCGACACGAGCAGGGGCCAGAGCCTTCTCAGGCTTGGCCTCCTCTCGGGAGTAGCGGCGTCAGTCATAGTCCTGGCCGCGCAGCTTGCGGCGGGCGCCGCGCCGATGCCCTGAGCGGGGCCGGCGGCCACGACCCCGGCCGCCCTGCTCCCCCGGCAGGCCCCGCGCGCCCGCGGCCCGGCGGTATGGTTTAATAGCGCCGGCCGGCGCGGAGCGCGCGTTGGAGCAGCTGTAGTAAGTTTGGTTATTATGCGAGCTTGCCAAGTTCGTGACCCGGGTTCAAATCCCGGCAGCTGCACCACCGTCCCCCCAAGGCCTGGGGGGTGGGCCCACGGGGACTTGAACCCCGGATCCTCGCCGTGTAAGGGCGATGTCATGACCGGTCTAGACCATGGGCCCGGCGGCGCGCGAGCGCCAAAATCCATTTAAACTTAGGGGGGCCGCCGCGCCGTCGGGCAGATGGAGCGCCTGACCGTGGCAAAGTTTGGCAACAGCGTCATTGGCGCAGACGGCTCTGCCCTGCGCGAGGTCGTCGCGCGGGTCGCGGCCCTCGCGCGCGCCTCTAGGGTCGTCGCCGTCGTCTCGGCGCCGCCGACGTCCGTCGGCGGCCGCGCCGTCTCGCTCACCGACGTCGCCATATCGTGCGGCGAGGCCGCCGCGCGCGGAGCGCCAGACGCCTCGCCGGTGAGGCGCGCGTGGGAGGCCGTCACGGGCCGCCTCGACGGGCCGGCGCGCGCGGCGTGCGCGGCGGCAGTCGGCGCGCACATGGCCGAGTTTGAGGCGGCCCTTGCCGAGGCCGCGCGCGCGGGCTCGTTTGCCGACGTGGCCAGGGCGCGCGCGCTTGCGCACTCGGGCGAGCTTCCAATGTCAGACGTCGCCGCCGCCGCCGCGCGCGCCGCGGGCCTGCATGCGGCCGCAGTCGACTATGGGTCGTGGCCCATCATAACTGACGAGAACATCGAGTCGACAAACTTTGTGCGCGAGGCCTCGATGGCCGCGCGGGGCCACATGGCCTCCCTCATAAGGGAGAATGACGTCGTCACGATCGGGGGCTTTGTCGGCAGGACGCGCGCCGGCGAGCCGACGACGTACGAGCGCGGCGGCTCGGACAGGACGGCCATAGACGTCGGCATACTGTTCTCGGGCGACTATGACGTGTCCATCGACCTCGAAAAGGACGGGCCAGTCGCGTCCGCAGACCCGCGCGTCGTCGACTCTGCCGAGGAGGTGCGCCACCTCTCGCACAACGAGGCGCGCATCGCGGGCATGTTTGGCATGAAGATACTGGATCCAATAGCGATAAAAGAGATGCACGAGTGCGGCGCCCAGTTTCCCGTCACGATAACTAGCATGCGCGACCCGTCGCGGGCCACGCTCATATCGCGCGACGCGCCGGCGCGCGAGGGCAACCCCCTCAAGATAGTCACGGGCAGGGGCGACTGTGCAATCGTCGGACTAGAGTCCGAAGCCGCGGCCCGCCTCGCCGCGTCGCTGCGCGACGAGCGCCGATACGGCGAGTATGTCACGCTCTCGCCGTTCACGCGCGCGGGAATCCAGTACTCGAGGCTGCTCTTTCTTGACGGCGAGTATGTCCGGCGCAACCTGCGCTACCTGCGCAGGTTTGACCCGCTCTGCTCGGTCACGCACGGCCGCGGCGTGATCACGCTCATCGGCGACGAGATGTACCGCGCACAGCATGTCGTCGCGCGCACTGGGGCGTGCATCGGCGAGGCGGGCCTCAACATACTAAACATGGACGCGCAAGAGGAGACCTCGAGGATTATCGTCATAGTCGAGGACTCCGGCGACGCCGTCGCGCGGGCCGTGCGGGCCATACACGCGCGGCGCGCCGAGATGGCCTAGAGCCTCTCGGCGGCGATCCAGAGCGCGACGCCGGCGCCTATAATGGCGTACCACTTGAGGTTGCGCCTGTCGGCGAACACGTTGGGCCCGCCCTCGCCGCCGGCGGCGGCATTGATGCGGCGCATCTCGAATCCCTGCCCGACGAGGCCGATGACGAGCAGCGCGATCGCCGCGGCGCCCAGGGTCCAGTCCATCG
>RHFA01000091.1 GCA_003724275.1 Thaumarchaeota archaeon S13 | reverse complement strand
CCCGCCACTCGACTTTTTGCGTCTGGCCCGAGATGTCCTCGCTGAACGTGACGACGACCGCAGAGGGCGAGGCCGTCACCGCCGAGGCGACTGATGGCGCTATGCCGTCGGCGGCGGCCACCGTGGCGGCTGCCACGGCGTTGCCGGAGGCGTCGGCTAGCGTAGGGTGGGAGGGCGGCGCGAACTTGACTTTTGGCCTCGCGTCTGGAGCCAGGGGCGCAGTCACGAGGGTGAGCGTGGTGGCGCCGTTGAGCGTCGTGGTGGGGGCCGTCGAGGTCTTCGTGACCAGCAGCGAGGAGGCGACGGTGCCCCCGACTGTCCACTGTGAGGCCGAGACGGCGCCGCTGACCGGCGCGACAAAGGCCACCTCGACGAGCGTCGGGCTTTTCGTGAGGGCCGTGAACGTCGGAGCCGCCGTGGCCGGCAGGGTCGCCTTTGCGACCCTCGGGGCGGCATTGCCGGCGACATCGGTCGGATGCGCCGGTAGCGAGACCGTGTACTCTATGCCTGCCACCACATAGGGGTACAGCCGGATTGTGAGGGTCCTGAACTCTTTGGAGTACATGGACGAGTACATGGAGACTATGTCGGGCATGTCATTCGCGTCCTCTCGTATGGAGTCGTCCGGAACGGTCACTGTGCCGCCGAGGCTGTTCATCCATTCTGGGCTGGCTAGCGCCTCGTCAAACGTGAGCGTTATCGTATTTGGGCCGGTTATGGACGCTGTCACCGTTGGCGCAATCCCGTCAGCCGCAACCAGCGACTGCGCCGCCATTGGCGTGGCCGTCTCGTGGGACGGCGCCGAGGGGGCGACGGTGTCGGTTATTCCGGGCGGGTCGGCGGGCGTGTACGTCACCGCAGGCCTCGAGTCTGGCGCCAGGTCGGCGCCGATGACCAGGGTTAGCTCCCTGGTGCCCGAGAGGGAAAGCGTTGCGGCGGGGCTGGAGCCGGAAGTCTGCATTGCTGTCGGAGGCAAGCCCCCAACCGTCCACTCTGCCACGCCCGTCGTCCCCGATACGGGCTCGCTGAACGTGACCGTGACCGTGGACGCGGGGGTGGTCGAGGCCAGCGCAATGATGGGCGCGGTTCCGTCTGCGGCCGTCACGGTGGAGGCGGCCAGCGCGTTGCCCGCCGCGTCGGCCAGCTTTGGGAGCGTGAACTCCACTGCTGGCCGCGCGTCGTGCGCCAGGGGGGAGGTCACAAGGTAGACCGAGGTTGCGCCGGAGAGCGTCAAGGCGGGCACCACCGAGCCGTCAGCCGTGCGCAACGAGCGCGCCACAGTCCCTCCAACCTTCCACTCTGACGCAACGACCGCTCCGCTGACCGGCTCGCCAAAGGTCACCTCGACGAGCGTCGCGCCCACAGTGCGGGCCGTGAACGTGGGGGGCGTGGTGTCCGTCGGGGCGTTGAAAACCGTCTTTGTGGCCACATAGTTGCCGGCGTCGTCGGCTAGCGCGTCCGTCACCGTCGGGGCGGGGCGCGTGTACGACACGGCCTGCGACGCCATCGGGTCGATCGCCTCGTGTGTTAGTGTCAGGAACCTAGCCGCGGAGAGCGCGGTCGAGGCGGCGCGATCCGTGGCGGCCTCGGGAGACGAGTGCGCGCCGGTCCTGACCGACTGGACCTGCAGGGCAGCCGTCCCGCCGGCGACGCCCCAGTCGGCGATTCTCGCCGTTCCGCTGACGGGCTCGGAGAACTCGATTAGCGTAGTCGTGCTAGACGTCAGGCGCGACGTGAAGGCAGGGGGCCACCCGTCGCTGGCCCGGACCAACCCCGGCTGCACGACTGCGCCGCCCGCCCTCATGGCGGTCATCGAGTCCACGAAGGCCCGATCCCCGCTGATGTCGGTCTTGAAATTCCATGGCACAAAGTATGGGGGCGCAGACGCGTCTCCCGTGCCAGGATGCATGTATATGCTGGGGCTTGGCCAGGGCGCAAGATACGACACAAACGGCGTTGACGTGTCCTTGAGCGGCCAGTGCTTTATCACCAGGCTGCGCTCGGCATAGGTGTCCGGTATGCCAACCAGCACGTTCCAATTTGACCACGACGACGGCGAGTCCGCGCCTTCCCGGAATTCGGCAACCCAGGCCCAGTGCTTGCGGTTAAAGTGTAGTGTGGGGGCATCTTCTGGCGGGCCGAGCGTGACGCTGTTCACGCCTATTTGCTTGCCGCTGCCGCTGTCAGACGACGGGTAGGTGATCCCCTTGTAGGTGCGTGTGTAGTATGGCGCCTGCGGGTGCGCCGGCTCCCTGTCAGACGTCATTGTCCAGCTGTTTCGCCCAATGCTTCCCCCAACGTCGCCGGAAAAGGTGACAATTGTTGTCGTCGCGTCGACAGTCTTGGCAGTAAATCCTGCGGTATACTCCACGTAGACTGTCCTGTCCTGGAACCGGTTGCCCGTGCGGTCTGCTAGTGAGGCAGGAAGCTCTAGCGCGTACATGACCCCGCTGACCGCAGGCTCCTGCAGCTTTATGTGCAGGGAACCACGGGTGGAGTAAGAGACAGAGTATTTTGCCCCCGAAGGAAGGAGGGCAATCTCGTCCGGGGCGTCATCAGAGTCGTCTGGCATGTTGGTTCCGTCAGGAGCCGTCACCCTGTACTCAAGCCCATTTATCGCAATCGAGTTTCGTATTATGGACTCAAGGGAGCAATAGTAGGTGCACGCGTCGTCATCAAATGTGGACAAGTCAGAGTAGATGAGCTCGCTAAAGCGCACATGTATTGTGTCAGGACGCGTAAACCCCGCGTACATGACGGTCGGCGGGCGATCGTCGACCAGCAGGGCAGGCAGGCCAAAGTCGGTGTTGTAGTACCGTACCCAGGCGTCGTCCAGATATGTCTTTAGCTGAAATTGGAGTTTGTATCTCGAGTCATGGCTGTAGGTGTAGGCTCCTGCATCCCTAAACCACAAATATCTGGCGGCATCCACGGTGTGCTCATAAGTCCATGTGTTTGGATCAGGGCCTGCCCTCATGGCCTCCCAGTCGCGGGGGTAAGAGCCACGGTATATGGAGATCGTCGGGGCCTCGGATAGAACCCTGTCCGAGGTTGCCGTTATCCTGATCCGGTCCCCGGCTCCGGCGCTGCTGTCAAACGGGGCGGCCTTTGGGGTGCTGCCGGTGGGGGGAAGTATGGTGTATTCGATTTGCGTGATGGGCGGCCCGGCCTCGGCCGACCCCGTAGACCCGATCGCCAGGGCGACCGCCATGGCAATCACCAGCGCTAGCACGCCCGGGCGCATTGCGCT
>RHFA01000021.1 GCA_003724275.1 Thaumarchaeota archaeon S13 | reverse complement strand
AGGGGGCCGCCGTGTCGGGGAAGAACTGGGGCGGGTTTCGGGCCGCCATGGAGGGCAAGATTGCAGAGTATTGGGACCTAAAGCGCCTGCCGTTCCCGTGGACGCCCGCATGCGTGGCCATCACGGGGCATGGAGGCGGGGAGATAACCAGGACGTATGCCAAGAGGGGCGGCCACAAGATCGGCGACGGCGACAGGTGGGCCTCGGCAAGGGCCAAGATTAAAAGGGTCAGGCGCAAGGCCTTCACGGCGAGAAAGTCGCGCTGGCTCGACAGTGGGGGCAGGCTCCCCGTGAGGCACGGCGCGTCCCTGCAGCCGGCCCCGCTGATTCGCATAGGGAGGGTCACGGGCGTCTCGGGCGGGATCACGTCCTTTGAGACGCACGCGTCGCACAAAAGGCCGTGGAGCGGCCTGGGGTCCCTCAAGGGCGCCGTCCCGTCAGGATATGTCAAGGACACGATAATAAGCACGTATGTCTTTCCGTTTGTCGCAAGGTGCAACAAGACCATAATACCCGTGGAGGGCGGCGCGTGGGATCCGGGCAGGAAAAATTCGGGCTATTGGAGGGACGCCTGCGCGCTATATGAGAAAAACCGCGGCGTCGGCCCGAGCAACCCCAGGACCCTGGAGGACTGCATCGACCACAATGGAAAGCTGATGAGGCAGCTCGGCGGCGCAGGGGGGCACAGGGTAGTCTATAACGCGGTCGGCGACGTCCTGTATGCGGCCAGGATTGGCGCGGGCGTGATCGGCGGGGTGGGGGTTTGCGTCGTGTCTGCCGACACGGCGTCCGAGGCCCTGTTCCTGGCCGGAATTCTAAACGCGCCGTGCCTGCTAGACGCGTACCTCTCAACTAGGCGATCAGACCGCAACTTTCATTTGCACTTTTGGGGGGCAATTCCGATTCCCCGGTACGACAAGTCTGACGGGGATCACGCGGAGCTGGTGCGGCTGGCCCGCAGGGCAGAGTCCATCGCGTCAAGTGTCAAACTCGTGGACAGCCCCCTCAAGAGCAAGGGCATGATAAGGGGAGCGCTGGCCGGGGTGCTCGGCGAGATTGACGAAGTTGCCTCCAGGATACTGCCAGACTATGTAGAAAAGGACGGCGGCTAGGCCGGCGCAAGGCCCACGGCAGCCGTGCCAGGCTGCCCGGAGGGGCCGCTGCGGGGGCCTGCCGCGCCGCGGGCAACTGGGGGAGCCGCATTGCCTATTCCACTATCTTTAGCGTGTCCGAGGCCGTCATTATTCCAATGATGGCGGTCCGGCGCGACACCAGGATGCACTTTGTCAGGCGTATGAGCGGCGCCAGCGCGTGCGCGGGCGTCTCGTGGTCGACGATGGGCGGCGGCGCGTCCATGGCCTCGCGCACCAGCGCGCTCCGCAGGTTTAGCTTTTCCGAGTCGGCGATGTGGCGCATGATGCCGTCCTCGGTTATGACGCCTACTGGAACCTTTCCCTCAAACACGGGTATCTGGCTTATCGAGTGGTGGCGCATCTTTGATATTGCCGCGTGCATTGTGTTGTCAGGTCGCAGCTTGACAATGTCGTGGTTGCAGAGCTCGCCGGCCTTGTGGCCGGCCGTGCTGGCCTCCAGCGAGGCGAGGGCCTCGAATATCCTGCGGGCCGTCTCGTAGCTCGGCGAGCAGCGGCCCGACTCTATCTGGTTTATCATTGACGTGCTCACGCCGACGAGCGAGGCGAGGCCCTTTTGCGTGACCTGCAGCTTTGTGCGCGCGGGCCGTATCGAGTCCAGGCGCGGGAGCATCGCGGGGCGCGCCGCGCGGCGGGCCTAATATTCCTGTGGGCGGCGCTCGCGGCCCCGCTAGGCCGCCGCCTTGCACGCGTCTGTCCGCTCGCGTATCCACTTGCCGTTCTCGGCGGACCAAAAGTAGCCCGTCGCGGCGTACGAGACGAGCTCCTCGCAGTCCATGGCCTGCATGAGGGCGAGCTGCTCGTCGGCCAGGGGCGTGAGGACGGTGTCCTTGTATGCCGTGACCCACGCCGTGAGGCCCACGCCCACGGCCAGAAAGACGGCTGCGATCAGAAAGCCGCTGTTCAACGCCCCATCAGGGCGGCGCGCCAGAATGAGGGCTTTTGAAGGTTGCTGTTTTGGGCGGGAGGCGGGGCGCCCCCTGCCCTGGGCAGATCGCTGGCATGGCCGGCGCCCCTGGGGCGCCTGGTCACTGGGACTCCATTCTGGCCAGCCAGCTGGTTCGGGGCGCCGCGCCGTCTGCGCCCTCGGGCGGCGCGGGCTGCCCCATGGCCGTGGGCACCGGCGCCGGCGCGGGAGGCCTGGGAATGTCCCCCGCATCGGCGCCCGGGGGGCTGTGCGTTGGCGCCTCTGGCAGCTTTTCGGCCGCTGCCCTGTCGCCCCCCAGGTATGAGGCCGCCGAGTCCTGCAGGCTCACCTCGGGATCCATGGCCTCCTGAACCTTTACGCTGAGGTCCGTGATCCTCCTCTGGACCGCGGTGATCTCGGCATGCTCGCGAGTGATCTGCTCGACGAGCCGGCTCGTGTGGCTCTTGACGGACTCGAAGGCCTCGTCGTCTATTTCCCCGCTCTTGTTCTGTACCCTTGCGTCAAATATCAGCGTCTTTACGCTCTTTAGCTGCGTGTCTAGCTCGGCCAGGCGGAACTCTAGCTTTGCCCTTATCTGCTCTTGCAGCTCGTCAAGCGATGCCAGCTTTGTCCTGTACTTTTCGTGGATGAGCTCGGCGTCTTCCCTCATGTCGTCGTTCTCGCGAACTATGGACATGAGCGCCTTTATGCGCCTAAGCGCGAGCTCCTTTTCGCGCAACAGCTTTTGCGAGTCAAGGCGCCACATCGGTATGTAGATGACCACGTCCGGCTGCACGACGAGCTGGTGGTGCGGAATCTGCTCGAGGCCACCAGAGCCCCGGTCAACGCCGACTGTCTGCACCGTGCCGTCAATGTCCGTTATGGTCCCCACAACATATCCGATTGGCGCTCCGTGCATGTCCTTTACGCGCTTTCCAACGAGGGTTGCGTCGGGGGTGTTCACGACCCGCAGGTGGAAAACGGGGTATAACTTCCCCGGTGTGAATGTTTGTCAAGGTTTGTGTTAGCGATAGTTGACTGGGAGCGCGCCCACGAGGCGGGGCGCGCCTGGAAGGATCCATGCGCCGTGGGCAGCCCCCGGGGCGCGCCAGGCGGGGCTGCGGGCGGCGCGGAACGCGCAGGCACCACGCCGCGGCAGGCGCGGAACGCGCAGCGCGGCGGCAAGGCCGCGCCTGCCGCGCGCGTGGTTAATTATGGGCTCGTCAT
>RHFA01000032.1 GCA_003724275.1 Thaumarchaeota archaeon S13 | reverse complement strand
ACGCCACGGCCACGGCGCCAAATACCTGCGAGGCGACGTCAAACTCCACTGGCCCCTCGGGCGTCGTCGCGACGACCGCAGTCTCTGCCGACCACGTGCGGCGGTCGGCGCCCTGCGTCATGGGCGCCGCGGTGGCCCCATGAAACGAGTATGTCGGGGCCTGGCCGGCCGGCGGCGCCGCGCGCAGCTCGAGGGATATGGCCAGGCGGTCGCCCACCCTGGCCGGCGAGTCGACGGCGGCAAGTCCCGACCCCGAGTCGCGCAGCACGCCGACCCCAAGCGAGGCCGGAAGCGTAGTCGGGTTTACGGCAACCTGCGCCCCTCCCGCAATCTCAGGCCCGTCGGTGAAGGCCATCCTCGTGGCCCCCTGATCGAGGTATGTCACGTGCAGGTTTTCGCCGTCGGGCACGTTCGCGCCGGCGCCAAAGAAGAGCAGGCGCGGCTCCTCGAGAAAGTAGAGCGACTTGAAGGCCGGCGCGTCGGCGTCATAGTGCTCCCCGCCGACGATGTTTACCTTAAAGGCCGACTCTGGCCGGTCGGCGGGCCTGGCAATGAGGTCAATGTCGTTGGACGTGTCACCCGGCGTCGCGGCACCGTGCTCTACGCGCCACTCGCCGGGCACGAGCTGCCCGGACGGGAGGTTGCCTAGCGTGGCCGGAACGAGTATGGCCATATAGTCCGAGCCCCAGTAGAGCGGGCGGAACGGCACGTCTGGCGTCGAGGCTATGGACGGACGCTCCCATATGCGCCCGTCGGGCTGCGCGGCCGGCAGGTTGAGCGCAGAGTCTGTGAGGAGGAGCGGCGTGGACGACGAGGCGGGGTCAAATATGACGTGAACCGTGTTGATGTTGTGGATTTGCCCGTGCACGAGCGTTATCTCGGGCGCATCTCCCGTGCGCGTGACAGTCGCCGAGGCCACGCTGACGTCCCTGAAAAGTTCGTTCGTGCTCGTCGGCCGCTGGCACTCATTGGCGACTGGCGTCGTTGCCCTGGACTCTGTCATGCACCACCTCGACACGTCAAGCTCGCGGCCCTGCGCGACGAGCGGAGAGAGCGCCTCGTTGAGGCGCACCACGGTCGTCGTTGGCGACGTAATCTCTGCTGTGAGCGAGGGGCGCGTGCGGTCAATCTCTACGCGGTGGCCTGCGACGTCCTCGTGCGTCACGGTGACGGCCCCCGAGGCCGCGCGCGCCGTTATCCAAAACCCCACCGGGCCCTCGGCGTGCGTCTCGGCGACCAGCAGGCGCGCCTCCCACTCTGTCCCGGCCCCCGTGACTGACGTCGGCGCCACGCGCGAGGCGCCAGACTCTGCAAAGAACGAGACGTCATCGGGGGAAACCGTGACTGGCCCCGAGGCCATAATCGAGACAGAGACTGACGCGCCCACCCCCGCGTCGACCTGGGCGGGCACGCCTCCGGCGACGGCGCGCATCGTGACCTCCCCTATGGTGGGAGCCGACTGCGCATGGGCGTCATCCCCCGCGCCGGCGAGCGCCACGGCCAGGGCGACCACTGCTGCGATGGCCGCACTTGCTGCGCGCATTTGCCGCCCCCTCCCCACGCGCCCGTATATAACCACTATGTGCCCCCGGGCGGCGTGGGCCCGCAGGCGCGGCCGCGCGCGCACCCGCGGGCCGCCGCGCCCATCAGGCCGCCCCGATGGCCGCGCCGCAGGCGCGCAGGTCGGCCGCAAAGCGCGGGTATGAGACGGTCGCCGAGGCCTCGCCGCTGACCGTCGTGCCGCCCAGGCAGAGGCCCGCTATGCAGAGGGCCATGAATATGCGGTGGTCCCCGTGCGAGTCGAGGTCGGCCCCGCGCGGCGGCGCGGCGGCGTCCTGCCAGAGGAGGAGCGACCCGTCGCCCTGCGAGGCGCGGACGCCGAGCCTGCCGAGCTGCTCGGCCATGACGGCTACCCTGTCCGTCTCTTTTGCGCGCGCGTGGGCGATCCCCGTTATCTCGAGGCGCTCGCGGCAGCGCAGCGAGAGGATCGCCAGGGGCGGCAGCAGGTCTGGCGTGTCTGAGAGGCAGAACGAGCCGCCGCGCAGGCGCGCCGGCGGCGAGACTGTCACCGTGCCGCGCGAGTCTGACACCCCGACGCCCATGGACCGCAGCATCTCGGCAAACGCCGCGTCGCCCTGCGGCAGGCCGGCCCCGTCCACGCTGACTGCCAGCGAGCCGCCCGTGAGGACAGACGCCGAGAGGAGGAGCGCGGCGCTCGAATAGTCCGACGGTATGCCCATGCGCGCCGGCGCGTACGCGCGCGGGGCCACAGAGTACGACTCGTGGGGCACGCGCTCCTCGACGCGCGCGCCAAACCTGCGCATGACGGCGACCGTCGCGTCGACATAGGGGAGCGAGACGGCCTGGCCCTCTATGGAGAGGTCCAGGCCGTCGGGCATTCGCGGGGCCGCGGCGAGGAGGGCAGACGTGAACTGGCTTGACTGGCCGCCGGCGACGCTGGCGCGCCCGCCGCGGACCGGCCCGCGGACAGAGAGTGGCGGCGTCCCGCCGGCGGACTCGCACTCGGCGCCGAGTGACTCTAGCGTGTCAAGCAGCGGCGTCATTGGGCGCGTGCGCAGGCTAGAGTCGCCGGTCAGCCTCGTCGTGCCGGGCAGCAGCGCCGCCACGGCGGCGGCCATGCGGATCGTCGTGCCCGAGTTGCCCGCGTCGATCTCGGCGGCGTGCGGGGCCGCACAGCCGTCAACCGTGAGCTCGCCGCCGCCCATGCCCTCCACGCGCGCGCCAAAGGCCCCGCAGGCCGCGGCCGTGGCGCGCGTGTCAAGGGAGTCCAGCGCGCCGCGGATCGAGCTCTGCCCGTCGGCGAGCGAGGCCGCAAAGATGGCCCTGTGCGTGTAGCTCTTGCTCGCGGGGCACGCTATGGTCCCGTCCAGCCTCGAGGCGCGCAGCGAGCACGTCAAAGTATGGAGCACCGCGCCGCCTCGTGCGCCGCCAGGCCGCCCCGCAGGGCCTCGCCGTGGCGATCCTCATCCCCAGGTCGCGCCGGCGGGGCGACCCCGCCGCGCTGCGATCCCTGCGCGCGCCCATGCGCGAGGCCTGGGACCTCTCGCGCGAGCACGGCGACCACTGGAACGCAATGACGCTCAACGGCCTCGCCGCCGCGCCGGTCCTGGGCCCGGAGCCCTCGGAGATCGCCTCGATAATAGAGGCCGGCGCGCTCGGCGCGTCGGTGTCTGGCAACGGGCCGGCCGTCGCGGCCGTCGCGCGGCCCGCGGACCTTGACGCAGTCTGCAAGGCGCTCTCCTCGATCGGCGGGCGCGTGGTCCGGACCACGCCAAAC
>RHFA01000166.1 GCA_003724275.1 Thaumarchaeota archaeon S13 | reverse complement strand
GGCGCGGCGACATCCCGAAGGGGACCATCACGGCCCTCTCGACAATGGCCGCAATCGCGCTCGCGGCCTCCCCTATCGCCGCGGCGTGGCGCTCCCCAAAGTCGGCAGGGACGGCCTGCGGGAGCATCCTCACAGGCGTGCCATAGTGCTTTGTCACGCCCCCGCGCGACTCGGTGACCCTCACGACATCGACGAGGCCGGCGGCGCGGAGAACCTCGATGTGGTGGCGCACCGTCGTGAGCGCCCTGCGGCGGCCGCGCCTGGCCAGGCCGTCGGCGACCTGCTCGGCCGTCAGCGCCCTGCCGCACAGCAGCGCGAGGGCGTGAGACCTGACTGGATCCGCCACGGCTGCGGCGCGCGCGGGGTCGATCGCGATCGTCCTGGTCACCTCGGTCGGCCTGTCCAGCAGCGTCGCCATGCCGCCCCGGCCGCGGCCATGCGCGCCAAAAAGGGCACAGGATTAGGAGTTTTGGCCGTTTTCATCAACTATAGCTCACAATTACCAACGTCGGAGCGCTGCCATCAATTTACAAGATGTTTATGGTATAATTATGATATTTATTATAGTATATTCATGTTTATCATAATGGCATGATGTTTGTAAATCATAAATGGATAAATGAAAATAACACTATGAATATAGAAGTATAGAGATGACTGTCGTAAATTGCCAGCTTGGCGCCATGGGGGCGCCGCCGCCCCCTGCTACGGCCCAGGCAGGCGCACAGGCGGCTCCCCAGGGGGCGCGATTAGAGTCCACAGGCGCGGGCGCCGGTGTGGCAGAAAGTATACGCAAGATGCGCGGCACCCGTACCGAGACGGCAGAGGGCAGCCGTGCCCTGTCAGGACTCGGGGCGGACTATGCCCACAGGCCGCCAAGGGCAACAAACGCTGCCACGGCGCCAATTCCTGCCGCCGCTATGCCCACAAACAGCGCCGCCTGCGACCTAGATGCCCTCTTGCTAATTTTTTTCGCCTCTCTCTCGCGGCTATATAGAGACCTGACGCACGAGCCGGCAAGAGCCCTGTAAAACTCCTCGTCTGGAATGGTCGAACAGCCGTCAAGCTTAGTGGGATCCACGTCCCCATCCTTTCCAAAGTTTTCGTACGAGATTGGCTGCACAATACCGTGCCCTGACTTCGCGCCAATGGAAAGCAGCAGGGACGCCATGACCCAGGCAATCCCGGAAGCGCCGCACAGTATGACCAGCCATGTGGCAAAGATCGCCTCTGGAGCCATGGCGCTGCCGTCCAGGGGGGCGCCCCCGGCAGATGCAATGAACGCGCCCAGCCCAAAAATCAAGGCTCCCATCACAGCCACGCCCATCTCTTGCCTCGCCTTGACCCTAGCCACCACGTGCCTTAGCGCCTCATCGTGAGACGCCAGCTGCCCTAGCAGCACGGAGCAAAGTATCCTATAGAGCACTGGCTCCCAGCCCCCGTGTGGCCCTGCACGGCGTGGCTACCAATAGGGCATCTCCCCTCCCAGCTTCAGGAGTATCTTTTTTGGGTCTCTTGGATCCCTCACTGTGCAGCACTCGTCGACCTTCTCTTCCTCGTCCGCCAACGACGCGCGCGCGGCGGGGTGGGCCTTATAACAGTTTAGGGGGATGCCGCCGGGCGGGCGCGTCAGGCACTCATAGCAGCACGCAGCATAGAACTTTATAGAGCACGGAATCCCAACCTCCGCGTTACCCGGCATGACGTAGCGGTCAATACACCATCCTTCCTCCCAGCTTCAGGAGTATCTTTTTTGGGTCTCTTGGATCCCTCACTGTGCAACAGTCGTCGACCTTCTCTTCCTCGTCCGCCAACGGCGCGCGCGCGGCGAAGAGGGCCTTATAGGGGTTTACGGGGCGGCCGCGGAGGCGGCCCGCCTAGAGCGCCTCGCCCGTGATGCGCTCGTACGCGTCGGCATAGCGGGCCGACATCGTCTCGACTATCTCGGGCGGTATGGCCGGCGCGCGCGGGACTCCCCCGGCGGCGCGCTCGCGCTCAAAGCGCCCCTTGTGGCCCTCCCTGGCGAGCCAGTCGCGCAGTATCTGCTTGTCGTACGCCTCCTGGACCCTGCCCGGCTCGTACGAGCCGGCCGGCCAGAGCCTAAACTCGTCTGGGCCGACCGAGTCGCCCAGGACGACCCTGCCGTCCAGCACGCCAAACTCCAGCTTGAGGTCGGCCATCACAAAGCCGGCGCGGGCCGCCACGGAGGACATCTTGCCGTATATGCCCAGCGTCATCGACTCTAGGGCATCGTACGTAGCCCCGTCCACCAGGCCCATGCGGACGGCCGACTCCCTCGTGACCGGCTCGTCGTGCTCGGCCTTTGTCGTGGGGTCAAAGACTGGCCTCGGCAGCCTGGCGGCCAGGCGCGCGTCGGCGAGGTCCATGCCCGAGGCGCCTGCCGCGTGGCGGTCGTGGAGGCTGCCATAGAGGTAGCCCCTCGCGACGCACTCTACTGGGATCATCTCCAGGCGCCTCACGAGCATGTCCGTCCCCGAGACGCGCCTCACAAAGTGGCTCGGCACGCCGAGCTCGCCGAACCAAAACTCGGCAAAGCGGCAGAGGGCCTCGCCCTTTTTCGGTATCGCCTCGGCAAACCTCACGTCGTACGCCGAGACGCGGTCGCTAAAGTGAAAGCGCAGCAGGCCGCCGCCTGCGTCATAGACGTCCTTGACCTTGCCGGATGCCACGAGGCGATGCGCTCGCGTCAGCGCTGATGCTCTCAAGGGTAGGCGGGCTGTCCCTGCCGTACACCTGCCTGAGCATCTCGGCGTTGCGCGGCCCGCGGCGGATGAACCTTTGCCTGGTGACATTTTCCTTGTACTCCTCTACGAGTCCCGTGCGGACGGCCTCCTTTATCGCATAGTCGGGGTCAATCTCGAACTCTTCGCCTATCGACAGGCGCGCCACGTTCACTTCTATGCCCTCCTCCCCGTTGTGCAAGAGGTAAAAGTGGATCAGCTCAAAGGCATATCTAAGGGGCGAGTCCGGCATCTCGCCTGGTTCCATGTGCGCCCCCTGCCCTTGCAAGAGGAGGCCCGTGCCCACCGAAGGGTCGCGCTCGGATTCACCCGTGCCCATGGCGCGCACGGCAGTCATGCCCGCTATAAGTGTGGCACGCGTGCGTGCCCCGCCCCTGGCATGGTTTTCGCCGCCCCATGGCGGGGCTGTGCCGTATAGCCTAAGGCGTTCCGTCATCCTGCGCCCCCGCGCCCTCGCCGCCCGTGACCTCGGGGTAGAGCTCCTGCATGGCGAGCTCGGCGAGCTCCATCTCGCGCGCAATCCTCTCGCGCAGCCTCTGCAGCTCCGCCTCCTCGTATGCGGGCTCTGGCCCCGCGGCCCGGGCTGGCGCGTCCGCCTCGGGGTGGCCGTCCATCTCGGGGTAGAGCTCCTGCATGGCGAGCTCGGCGAGGTTGATCTCGCGCGCAATCCTCTCGCGCAGCCTCTGCAGCTCCGCCTCCTCGTCTGCGGGCTCTGGCCCCGCGACGTAGCCCGGCCCCCCGTCGCCCTCGGGCACGCGGATGCCCATCATCGCAAGGTACTCTTGCGCTATCTCGCGCTCGCGCTCGAGGACCTCGCCAAAGATGTCCGTGCCGCGCGACGGGCCGTGCGACGTGGACCTCTCCTCGTCATACATTGACTCGTCGACGTCGTGGTGTATAGAGGCGAGGTTGCGGACCGGCTGGTATGTCCCGTCCGGCGCGAGGCGGTACACGCGGTACTCGGCGTCGAGCATGTACGTGACGTGGCGCTCGTCATAGTCGTATATCCCGTCGCCGTCCTCGTCGACCTGGCCCGATATGAGCGGATACAGGACAAGCTCGCCGCCGTTGACCTCGATGCCGTGGCGCGGGTTGAGCGACTCGCCGGTCACGTGGACGCCGTGGTTGAAAAAGTTCTGCCACGCGTTGCGCCTGTCGTCCCATATTATCGTGGAGACGACGTTAAAGTCGAGCGGCTCGCGGAACGTGTGGTGTATCGTGACGATGCGGCACTCGGCGGCAGAGCCCGGCATGCACTCGCCGATCTCGGCCTCGGCGCGCAGCGTGCCTGGGTCGATCGCGCCGGCGGGGTCGTCGATCGTGACCGTCGCGTTGCCCATGAACGGCAGGGCCACCCTGATCTCGGCGCTCGACTCGGCAAAGTGCTGCCCGCGCGTGAGGCCAAAGCCCAGGCCCACGTGGCGCACGTTGCGCGCGCCGCTGTCCTCGAACACCTTGAGGACCGCGACGTTCTCGGCGCCCGTCTCGACGGTGATGAGCGGCAGCGGCGTGTAATAGTACTCCGAGTCGACGGTGTCGCCGTTGTACGAAAACCCTCCGGCCACGCGCCTGGCGCCCGTGCTGTCGACGCCGAGCGTCGGGGGCGTGCAGTCGTCACAGTCGCCGCCGCCGGTCCGTATGCCCTGGACGCTTGCGCCAAACTGCGTAAAGTGGTTGGTCCATACCACGACGTCGCCGCCGGCGTCCACATAGCACTCTGCGATGCCCGTGCCGTCGGCCATGGCCGCCGGCAGGGCCGGCGCCTGCGTCGCGCTCGCGTCGAGGCCCGCCGAGGAGCAGGTCGGTATCGACACGACGTTCATCTGCGTCGCGGTGGCCGCGTCGCGCACCATGTAAAAGACGTGGTCGGTCCCCCCGACGCCGGCGAGCCTTATCGAGACGGGCTGCGAGAATATCACCGCCGAAGAGTCGTCCCTCTTGCCGAGCAGGCCCAGGATCGCCGGCTCTAGGCTGGTGATGGCGCGCGCGGCCCTGTCGTTGGCCGCCTGCTCGACGTCGTCTGCGCCGGGCGCGCCGGCGTACGTCTCGCCCTCGACGCGCTCGGACAGCTCGACTAGCAGCGTCCCGAGCGTCTCGCCGGCGTCCTGCGGCCCTAGCGAGAGGGCCTGCGTGCCGGGGTATATCGTCACCGTAATCCCGCCGACCCTCACGACAAAGTTGGCGTCAAGCGGCGTGCGCGGCGGGGCGGGGTCCGTCACGGCCTCAATGTCATCAGTGACAAACCTGAACGGGCCGTCCGGCGAGCCGCGGACCGTCGGCATTGTCAGCTCAATGTCGTACGGGGCCGACGGCGGCGCGATGTACGTGTCAGTAGAGTACTCGCCAGAGACAGGGACGACGACCTTTTCCACAAACGCGTTGCCCGCGAGGTCTGTCACTGACGTCTCGACGGCAAACGTGTATCCCGTGCCGGCATCGAGGGCCAGGTCCGCGACTGCGACGTGGCCGCTGGACGTCATTGGGCGTATGAGCAGCGGCGCCGACGTGCCCGCGTCAGAGGGCTGCTCCCTCACGGTGACCATGCCCGTCCCGCGTATGTCCTCGGACATGTCGATCTGTATCCTCGTCGCCGACGTGAGCAGGACCGAGACTATCTCCGGTATGCTCACGTCGACCCTCGCCTGCGGGCCGGTCAGGTCGTCCTGCGTGAACGTCGCGGCGTTGGGCGGGGCCCTCACGTCAGACGCGTCGATCCCAAAGGCTATCGGGCCGTCGCGGATGGCCTCCATGGCCGCCGAGACGGCGATCGCCGCCGTCGCCGTCTCGTCTGAGGCCGACAGCGTCATGACCTGGCTTGTGCCAAACATCCTCAGCTCCGGCGGCGTCGACGTCGAGGAGGGCTCGGAGAGCATGGCAGTCACGCGGACCGCGTCCGTCGAGCCGGCGATAAGGGCATACTCGCCGGTCTTTTCGGTGCCCGACGTGCCGCCAGAGAGGACCGCCATCGTGAGGCCCACGGCCTCTGGCGGAGCGCCGTCGGCGACCGTGGAGTCGACCGTGTTGAGGGCCAGCGCGTTGCCGTGCTCGTCGGCCAGGTCGGACATTCCCGTCGACAGGAAGCTGTACCCTATCGTGTCCGGCACGGCCGCCGTGTCCGCCGAGTCCCAGCCCGACGTCGCCGTCGCCGAGTGGGCCGAGGCCAGGCCCAGCGTGAGCGTGAGGCCGTCAGACGAGAGGCTCGCCGTGTCAAAGCGCGACATTGCGCTGACGGCCGTGGCGA
>RHFA01000140.1 GCA_003724275.1 Thaumarchaeota archaeon S13 | reverse complement strand
TCGGCGGGCACGTGGCGGCCCGCAAGTGGGAGAACGTCGTCATGGAGGTGGCCCGCAAGGTCGCGATCCACAACGCAGTTCTGGAGGCGGCGCGGGGAGCCAGACGGGCGGGTGGTGCCGGCGGCGAGGCGGGCTAGCCCCGCCGTGCGTGGGGATTCATGCAACGCAGTCCGCGCCCCGCGCCCGCGCACGTGCGGCCCCAACGACATAAATCACGCGCCCCCCGCGCGCCGCGCGTGGCGAGGAGCAACTATGAGATACTCGGGCTCCGCGAGGGCGCCGGCGAGAGGGAGGTCCAGCAGGCGTTTAGGCGCCTCGCGCTCATCTACCACTCTGACCGCGGCGGCGACGAGGAGCGCTTTAAGGAGATAAAGCGCGCCTACGACGGCCTCAGGGCCGGCCGCGCGCGCGAGTCCCCGCCGGGGCCGGGCACGGACTATAGCGCCGAGTCGGCGAGGATAAACACCGAGCTTGCGCGCGAGGTCGCGCGCGAGATGCGCGATGCCGAGGCATGGGCCGCGTCGCTCGTCGCGTCGGGCTCGACGGGGACGCGGCTCTTTGGGTCCGCGTCGCTCGGCGAGATAGAGCTGGAGCGCAGGCCAAACGGCGTCCTCTCGATAAAGGGCAACGTCGCCGCCGGCACGCTGCGCTATGACGGGCCAATAACGGTCAGCGGCGCGATCACGAGCCCGACGCGCGGCGCCGAGCCAACGGAGATAACTGCGGCCGTCGGCGACTTTCGGGTCCCGGACGCCGTCTCCAACCGGTACAGGATCGAGAACGGCGCGAGGATAACGGCCGAGAACGGCAACATTGCCGCCGGAAACGTCTTTGGCAAAAAGAGGAGGGTCGACGACCCCGACGGCAGGGTCGGCGTCTACACCGTCGTCGAGCACCGCACGCGCCTTAGCGCGCCCAACGGCACGGTCTCCGTCGGCACCGCCGCCGGCGCCGTCGACCTGTGCGCGCTGCGCGTCGAGGCCCACACGCTGCGCGAGGACGTGCGCGTCGACGCGCGCGACATCGCCATAGGGGGCCCGACGATGACGCACGACGTCTCGCTGCGCGTTCGCGCGGGCGGGACGCTGCGCTTTGTGGAGGCCGGCTCGGTCCTGGGCCTGAGCGACGACGCGACCGTGTCCGCCGAGGGCGGCGCCGAGATCAGCCTGCGCGAGCTAAAGGTGAAGAGGATACGCGACGTCGACCCCTCGCACGGCGGCGACGGCACGCTCGTCGGCGCCGGCCGCGCCATCACGCACGCCGAGCTCCTGGCCGTCTCGGAGCGCGCCTCGCTGGGCTCGCGCCTCCGCGGCCTGGCGCGCAGGCGCCGCTAGCGGAGGGTAAATGAAAAAGGGCCACTAGGGCCTACTTTACGAGCTCGTCCCAGCCTTTCACAAAGACCGAGTTCTTGTAGAGGGGGACCGGCTGGCCGACGGTGAAGTCCATCGGGCGCATCCAAAAGATGGCCTTCGTCGGGCACACGCCTATGCATGCGCCGTCAGATATGCACCTCTCGGGGTAAAAGACGAACGCCTTGCCCCTCTTCCAGCCCTCTACGGGTTTTACGCGCAGGACGTCAGGGCCGAGCGTCGTGCAAATCTCCACGCATAGAGCGCATCCGATGCACATCTGCTCGCTGATGTCCGGCAGTATTGCCACTGGCATTGCGGAGCAGGCGCGCGGCGGACCTAATATAGATTGCCCATATGGCGCCGATTATAACGACGTTGGCGGCTCCCATAACGCCGTTTGGGCCTCACCGGCCCGCTCGGCCACCGCGGCTCCGCCGGGGAGCGCCACGGCGCGGGCCGTGCGCGCGCCGGCGAGGTCCACGACGCGCCTGCCCATGGGAACCATCACGAGGCCCCCGCCGGCCTCGGCGCGGGCCATGCACGCCACGGCGAGGCCAGAGCCGCCCTGCCTGGCCGCCGAGGCGAGCATCATCATCGAGGCGTTGACGGCAATCTCGGCGCCCGCGCCGGCGGCCCTGTGCAGGCCGTTGAGCGAGTCGACGATGACGAGGCAGCCGCCGCGCGAGGCGCGCGAGACGGCCGCGGCCAGGGCCGCGCGCACTCCACCCGCGCCTGCGCTGACCTCCTCCACGCCGGCGGCGGGCCGCAGCATCCCCGAGGCGAGGTGGCCGGCCCGCATCAGGTCAAAGTCGAGGTAGAGCGCCCCGGCGCCGGCGCGCCTCGCCGCGCCGTCGAGGACGGCGGCCTTTGCGAGCGGGTCGTCGTACGTGACGAGGGTGACCTCGCCGGCGCCGGCGAGCGGAGCGCCACGGTTTTTATCCACGCGCGCCGCGCGCGCGCGCCGACATAATAATGGACACGCCGCACCCACGCGACTCGTTTGCGCACGGCGGGCGCGCCTACCTCAACAACGCCTCCGTCTCGCTCCAGCCGCACGCGAGCATACGCGCGATGGCGGGGTTTGCCAGGGAGTACTCGGAGGCCGGCCCGGACTCGCTTGCCTCCGAGCCGCTCGTCGCCGAGGCGTTTCGCTCGGCCCGCGAGGCCATAGCCGGCGTGATAGGCTGCGAGCGCGACGAGATTGTCTTTACGCAGAGCGTGACTGACGGGATCAACATGGTCGCCGGCGGCATGGGCCTCGGGCCGCGCTCCAACATTGTCATACGCGGGGGCGCGCACGAGCACCACGCCAACTATTACGCGTGGCTCCGCCTCGCGCGCCGCGCCGAGGTCCGCAGCGCGCCAGTCGACGAGCACGGCCTGCCCGAGGCCGGCTCGATTGACAGGCTCGCCGACGGCGACACGGCCCTCGTCTCGCTGAGCCACGCGCTCTACAACACGGGGGCGGTCCTGCCAATAGAGGAGATAGGGGCCGACCTGCGCTCGCGCGGGATCCCGTTCCTCGTCGACGCCGCGCAGACCGTGGGGTGCATGGGCAAGATGGACGTCCGCGCAATGTCGTGCGACTTTGCGTCCTTTAACTGCTCAAAGTGGCTGTGCGGCCCGATGGGAACCGGCGTGCTCTACTGCCGGCGCGGCTCTGAGGACCTCCTCACGCCGCTCACAGTCGGCGGCGAGTCGGCGATGGTCCACGACGGCGAGCTCGTGGACCGCGCCATGCCCGAGAGGCTGCAGGCGGGATTTCGCAACTATGCGGGGATTGCCGCGATGGACGCCTCGGTCCGCCACCTCGAGTCCCACGGCCTGGGCCGCGTCCGCGAGGCAGCCTCGTCGCTTGCGGCGCGCCTGCGCGACGGCCTCGCCTCGGTCCGCGGCGCGCGCGTCCTGGGCCCGGAGGACGCCGCGGCGCGCACGTCGATCGTCCCCTTTGAGCTAGCCGGC
>RHFA01000080.1 GCA_003724275.1 Thaumarchaeota archaeon S13 | reverse complement strand
GGCATGGCACGCCGGCGCCTGTCCCCTGGCGCCGCCCATGCCGAGCACGCCGCCGGCCCTGCGCCCGCGCTCCCGCGCCACAGTAATATACTGCCGCCCGCGCGCTCCCCCCGAATGGACGGCGAAGCGTGGCGCAACGGGCGCGCCCCACCGGCGCACTGGAGCCCCGAAGAGTTCACTAGGCTCCCGCCAGGAACCAGCCTGCCCTCTATTCGCCCCCCCGCCGGAGGGCCGGCCGGCCGCATCGGCGCGACGATCGACGACCACCGCGACGCGCACCGCCTGCACGCAATGCGCCTCCTCTCCATGACCGGCGCGCCCCCGCTCCCGCCCGGCCACCCGCTCTATGCCGGCGACTCTACGCTAGGCGTCCTGCGCGAGGAGAATGGCCGCCTCAAGGCCGAGAACGCCAGGCTGCGCGCCGAGCTAGAGCGGCGCTCCGGCGGCCGCGCGGACGGGCCTAGGCCGGCGTGAAGCCCTGGTAGCCGCCGCCGCTCTGCCTTGTGGCCTCCTTGAACGACGGCTCGAACAGCGAGATCATATAGCTGTCAGGGTCGAGTATGATCGCGTTCTTGCCGGCCTCGTGCTCGACAATGTCGCGGTACACCTTGACGCCCTTTGGCCGGAGCTCCTCCAGGGCCGACCGCACGTCGCCGACGACAAAGCCCACTATGATCCCGTTCTCGATCGAGCTGCCCATGTGCTCGGCCGTGAGCGAGGCCGGATGCAGGCTGATGAGCGCCCCCGTCGTGCCCAGGTCCACCCACGTCCTCCTCTGGCTCTTTATCGGCAGGCCGATGACGCCGTGGTAAAACTCTACGGACCTGTCGAGGTCCCTCACGGCGAGTATGACGTTGCCGAGCCTCTTGATGTTCACGACGCGCGCGCCTCCCCAGCCATCTTAAAACCCTTCCTACTGGACCTCCATCATGGTCTCGGTCCTCTCCACGCCGCCTATCGCCTGGACCCTTGCCACGACGTCTCTGACCTCGGACATGCCCTCGACGTCGACGATGAGGACGGCGTCAAACTGGCCGCTCACCGGAAACGCCTCTAGGCTGATCTTGCGGAGCTTGGCGGCTATGAGGCGCTTTGGCGACTTTACGAGTATTACGGCCTTTACCATCCCAGGTTCACCTCGACTTCCATCAGCGTCTCGGTCGTGACAACGTCCTTGAGGCGCTTGAACTCTATCACCGACGAGTTGATCTCGTCGATGGACCCCTGCATGAACACGCACAGGTCGGCCCTGCCGGTCACGGGTATGACATATTTCACCGCCTTTCGCCTCCTGCGCAGCCTCACGGCGAGCGGGGCGGCCGTCTCTGGCCTCGCCGTGATCAGGCAGAGTGCCCTCAAGCCGGCGCCCCCCTAGTCCGTGACATCCTGCGAACGGGCCTCCTCTAGGTATGCGCGCCTCTCGGCATTCTCCTTTTGCGGGTCAAATCCGAGGTTGTCGTCAACGATCACAAAGTCGGTGCGCGGCTGCGGCTTTGGCTTGCGCGTCACGCGCCTGCGCGGCGTGGCCCTCCTCTTTGAGGACTGTGCGCGCGGCTTTTTTGGCTTGCGGGCCGCAGAGGCCCCCTTTGCCGGCTTGCGGGCCGCGGGCCGCGCGCGCCTCGCCGCGGGCCTGCGCGCCTTGCCGCCGGCCGTCCTTGCCCTCGTCCCAGCGCCCCTGCGCGCCGTGCCTGTCGCCATGCCTCCCGCGTCTCTTACGCGCCCAAGGCTTTTAAGCATTTCGCGTCCCGGCCCCTGCCGTATTTAAGCGCCGGGCCCCCCGCGCGGCGACATTGGGTTTTATACGAGAGCGCGCGGGGCGCTTGCCGTATGGGCGATCGGCAGAGGTACTGGAAGCTCGGGGCCGGCGAGGTCGAGGGCCTCTCGTATGCCGAGGCAAAGCTGATCAACTGGGACGTCAGGTGCTCCATGGGCGACGGCTCGGCGCTAGTCGGCGTATTTGCGTACAGGCACGGCACGCCGGTCGGATACGAGTCCGTCAGCGGCGTGTCATACTACCACAACCACGTCGACGACGACGCGCGCAAGCGCGTCACGGCCGAGCTGAGGTCGAGGTACGGCGGCAAGCCAGAGGAGCACTCTGAGCGCGTCATCCTGCGCGGCTCGGAGGTCCCCTACTCGGGCGCCGGGATCGCCTCGCTTGCGCGCGCGCTAGAGTCCATGCTCGGGGCCGAGGCCGTCATCACGCTAGAGTTTGAGGGCCTGACGCAGGACGAGCAGGAGGCCGCCGGCCTCCCACCCTCAAAGCTGCTGCCCATAGTGGGGACAAGGTCGCGCGGCGGCGGGTAGCGCCGATGCCGGGGCCGGAGCACATCAGGGGGCACCTTGACGAGCTGCGCTCGCGCATCCTGCGCGTGGCCGCCATTGTCGGCGCCGTGGCAGTGTTTGCAATGACGTTTCACGCCGAGCCCTTTGGCGCGTGGGGCGTGACGCTCTACTATCCCGTGCCAGACCCCCTTGACAACATTGCCGCGCAGGTCACGGCACACATGAGGCACGACCTCGTGCCTCCCGGCGTGCAGCTCATACAGACGTCGCCGGGGCAGGCGTTCTTTGCGCAGGTGTACGTCGCGGCCCTCCTCGCGCTTTTGGCGGCCATGCCGGCAGTCGCGCGCGAGTGCGTCGCGTTTTTGCGGCCCGCGCTGCGCGAGCGCGAGGTCCGCGCGGGGCGCGCGATACTCCTCCCGTCCGTGGGCCTCTTTGCCGGCGGCTGCGCAATGGCGTACCTGCTCGTGATCCCCTACATACTAGAGTTCCTCTACCGCTATGGCGAGTCCGCCGGCCTCCTCACGTTCCTCAACGTCATAGACTTTGTCGTGTTTGTGCTCCAGTTTCTCCTTGCGTTTGGCATCTCGTTCCAGCTCCCGCTGGCCATGTACGCCGTCAGCGCGTCCGGCGCCGTCGACTCGGGGTACTGGCTGCGCAACGCGCGCTATGCCGTGATCGCCATCGTCGTCTTTGGCGCGGCGATAACGCCCGACGGCAGCGGCGTGACCATGTGGTTTATCTCCGCGCCCATGATGGCCCTCTACTTTGCCGGCGTGTGGGCGATAAGGCGCGCCGAGGCGCGCGCCTAGGGCGCGCGCGCGGCGGGGATTGCCTCGCGCGCGGCGGCGATGACGCGCTCAAAGCCCTCCTCGCCGGGCTCTGCGCGCGCAAAGGAGACCAGGCCGGCCAGGCCAAGGCACTCGGCGACGCCCGGGGCCTGCGCGAGCGGCGGCGCAGCAGGCGCCAGGCGGCGTACGCCGCGGCGCCGGCGGCGGCGACTGCGGCCAGCGGTATCCATGCGGGGCCGCCCTCTGCC
>RHFA01000177.1 GCA_003724275.1 Thaumarchaeota archaeon S13 | reverse complement strand
GCGCCGAGCTTTGCGGCCTCTACTACGTGCATTGGGTGGCGCACGCTGGCTACGAGCACCCTTGCGCCATAGTCATAGTTTTCAAGCGACGCGATAATGTCCTCGACGAGGCCCATCCCGTCGTGGCTAGTGTCGTCAATCCTGCCGATAAACGGGCTGATGTACCTCGCGCCGGCCTTTGCGGCGAGTATCGCCTGGCTCGCAGAAAAGACTAGCGTGACGTTTACGGGTATGGCCTGCCGCGTGAGCTCCCTGCACGCCTTGAGCCCGTCGGCCGTCATTGGGCACTTGACGACGACGTTCTTGCCGTGCTCGCGCAGGCGGAGGCCCTCGGTGACCATGCCGGCGTGGTCAGTCGCGACGACCTCGAGGCTGACCGGCCCGTCGACAATGCCGGCAATCTCGGCCATCGCCTCGGCGGGGTCGCGGCCCTCGCGGGCCAGGAGCGTGGGGTTTGTCGTGACGCCGTCTACTAGGCCCATGTCGGCGTACTCGCGTATGGCCTCGACGTCCGCCGTGTCCAGGAATATCCTCATCCCAACTGTCTCCGCGCCGCGCGCGCCTCGGCCGCTATATTAACTGCTGTGATGCCGTGCTTCTCGAGGAGGGCCGGAATCTCGGCGTCGCGGCACGACTCGCCAAACGAGTCGCGCACGCCCACGCGGCGCACGGGCACGGGATACCGCTCAGAGACGGACTCGGCGACGGCCGAGCCCATGCCCCCCATGACGTTGTGCTCCTCGCACGTCACGATGCAGCCCGTCTCGCGCGCGGCGGCCTCGAGCGTGGCCTCGTCGAGCGGCTTTACCGAGAACGCGTCGATGACCCTCGCCGAGACGCCCTCGGCGGCGAGGGCCGAGGCGGCCTCGAGGGCCATGGAGACCGTGATGCCGCACGCGGCAATGGTGCAGTCGGCGCCCTCGCGCAGCGTGATGGCCCCGCCGACAGAGAACTCTTGCGCGGGCACGTGCACGTCAGGGACCCTCGAGCGCGCCATGCGCATGTAGAACGGCCCATACTCGGCGGCCATGGCCCTCGTGAGCGCGCCCACGGCGCCGGCGTCAGCGGGTATGAGGACGCGCATGTTTGGTATCGCGCGCATTATGGCAATGTCCTCCAGCTGCTGGTGCGAGCCCCCGTCGGCGCCCACGGAGAGGCCGCCGTGCGAGACGACAATCTTGACGTCCAGGCCGCGCCTCTCCCCGCGCGTGGGATACGCCACGGCGTTGCGTATCTGGTCGACTGCGCGGCCGGGCAGAAATATCGCATACGTGCTCACAAAGGCCGTCTTGCCGGCCGCGGCCATGCCGGCGCCGACTGACACGAGGTTTGCCTCGGCAATGCCGACGTTGACAAACCTGCCGGGATACTTTTTTCCAAACGCCGCAGTCTTGAGCGAGTCCGTGGTGTCGGCCCCGAGCACGACGACGCCGGCGTTGGACTCGCCGAGCTCCACGAGGGTGCGCCCGTACTCGGAGCGCATGTCGCCCCCGCTCAAGGCCTGCCTTCCCCCGAGGCGATCGCCTCGAGCTCGGCGCGCGTGCCGGCGTCCTCGTGCAGCGCAATCCACGACGAGACGAGCTCGTCGCCGCCCAGGCCGCGGGCACGCGCAATGATCGCCGCGCGCCGCGCGTGCCGGACGGCCGCCGAGATCTCGGCGACCGCCGCGCGCGCGTCATCCCTTGCCATTATCGCGCCGCCGCCGACGAGCACGCGCGCGCCGTCATCAAAGCACGCCCCCGCGTTTGACGCGTTGACGCCGCCGTCGGCCTCGATGTCGCCCCCAAAGCCGGCCCTCGCCAGCGCGTCGCGCACGGACCGCGCCTTTTCGTGCGTCGCCTCGATGTACGCCTGGCCCGACCTGCCGGGCTCGACTGACATTACGATGACCTGGTCGAGCGTCGGCGCAAAGCGCGCGGCCCACCCGGGCAGGTCCGTGCCGGGGTTTATCGCCAGGCCCACGCCCACGCCGGCCCCGCGCAGCGAGTCGTGGACCTCGCCAAACTCGGCCTCGCCACACGCCTCGGCATGCACCGTAACAATGTCCGCGCCGGCCTCTGCATACTCCCTAAACCGCCTCACGGGCTCGGCTATCATCAGATGCACGTCAAAGGGCAGCAGCGTGAGGGGCCGCAGCTCGGCGACCTTTGAGGCGCCAAAGGTGGTCGCGGGGACAAACTCGCCGTCCATGACGTCAAGGTGGACATAGTCGGCGCCGGCGGCCTCGCAGCGGCGAACCTCGCCGGCGAGGTCGGCCATGTCGCCGGCTATGATCGACGGCGCAACCATGACATGCGAGTCGAGCTCCTCGGCGACCAGGGGCGCGATGGCGGGGCTGGGGGCCTTTCCATGCCAGGCGGGGTTGTCGGCCATGTGCTCGACGCCGTTGCCCTTTACGGTCCGCGCGACTATGGCCGTCGGCGCGCCGCGCGTCGCCGCGGCGCGCGCGAGCGCGTCGGCGACCTGCTCTATCCTGTGGCCGTCGACCTCTATCACGTTCCACCCAAAGGCGCGCCACCTCTGGCCGGTCCTCCACAGCGACGCGTCGGCGCGAGAGTCGGCCACGCGCGTGCCGGCCGGCCCGGCATCCAGCGGCATGACCTCCTCGGTGTACGAGTCCTGCTGGACAAAGTTGCGGTCCATGATGACGGTGAGGCCGTCGAGGCCGTACTTTGCGGCCGACATTGCCGCCTCCCAGACCTGGCCCTCGTCGGTCTCGCCGTCGCCCATCACCGTATATACGCGCGTGTCCGCCGAGTCAATCCTGGCGGCCAGCGCGAGGCCGACCGAGAAGGAGAGGCCGATCCCGAGTGACCCCCCGCAAAACTCCACCCCGGGGCACTTGAGGTCGGGGTGGCCCTGCAGGCGGCTGCCGAGCATCCGCAGCGTGGCAATCTCGGACTCCTCAAAGTATCCGGCCACGGCGAGCGAGGAGTAGAGGCCGGGCGCGGCGTGGCCCTTTGAGAGGACGAGGCGGTCGCGGCCGTCCCAGAGGGGGTTGGAGGGGTCGTGGCGCATGTGCCCAAAGAGGAGCGTCCCGACGATCTCGGCCATCGAGAGCGACCCGCCGGGGTGCCCCGAGCCGGCAAGCGTCGTGGCCTTTATGACGAGCTTGCGGGCGCGCCTGACGGCGCGCCTCGTGCGGCTATACCCTGCTGCCATTGCAGGCGCGCGGGGCGCGGGCGCGCGCTTAAAAGCGTATTGTGAAAGTCTTAATTCACGGGCCCGCCTGCGCGCCGCGCGTGGAGACAGGGGAGATCGAGCCCGTCGTGCTGTATGACAACGAGTGCTCGTCGTGCACGGCCTTTGCGCGGGCCGTCGACGCCGCCTCCCGGCGACGCCTCTCGATGGTGGGCCACTATACGG
>RHFA01000155.1 GCA_003724275.1 Thaumarchaeota archaeon S13 | reverse complement strand
GCCGGCCATGGCGTCGCCCGCCCCGTTGCCCTGCGCCAGGGCAGCCGGGAGGCAGATTGCCGCGAGGAGGGCAGCCGCGAGGGCAGCCTGCGTCGTGCGCACGGGCGCGGTGCCCCGAAAGCCGGGATAAAAGGCAATCGCGTGGGGGCGCGGCCTGGCGCGGGCTCGCCATGGTTTTTAACGCGAGCGGCGCGGCAGGGCGCGCATGGAGGCCGGCGAGCGCATACTCGCGCATGTCGTCTCGGTCTGGCGCGAGGCCGACAGGCGCATCGCCGTGGGGGGCCGTGAGGGGATGCTCATACTGACGGACTCGCACATCATGTTTGTCCACAAGACCGAGGCGAAGATGCGCTGGTGGCAGGCCGTCGTCCAGAGGCAGGCCGTCGCGCTCCTAAAGTCGCGTGACGTCATGGTTCGCCACGACGGCTATGGAGAGGCCGAGCTCGCGCGCGACCTCGAGAACGAAAAGAACGACGAGATTGCGCTGCGCGACGTGACCGAGGCGAGCTGGGAGGAGCGCGCGTGGGGCAGCGTCCTGCGCCTGTCGTACCGGCGCGGCGGCAAGGTCGAGAGGCGGCGCTTTTCGGTGGTCCTTGACTGGGTCAAGTATCCCGCAAAGGACCCATCAAAGTACATGCGCGTGGACTGGGAGCCCCTCGTCGCGCACGTGCGCGAGAGGTCCGGCGCGGCACGGCGCGCCGCGGCGTACGCGATCGGCGTCGGGCCGGGCGACCCCGCAATGATGACTGGCGCCGCCGCCGAGGCGATAACCGCGTGTGACGTGGTCGTCGGGTATGCCGGCGCGCTGCGGACCGCAGAGGCCCTCCTGGGGAAAAAGGACGTGCGCGAGGTGACCATGGCCAGCCAGGAGGGCGTCTATGCCGAGCTCGCCGCCGGCAGCGCGCGCAGCGTCGGCGTGCTCTTCACGGGCGATGCGAGCTTTTCCGAGTCCGAGGTTGTCGACCGCCTCGCCGAGGTCTTTGGCGGCGTGACCGTGATCCCCGGGATTAGCGCAGTCCAGGTCGCCGCCGCGCGCGCGCGCGTCCCGCTTGACCGGTGCCGCGTAATCTCGATGCACGTCACGTCCTCGATCGCGCGCAAAAAGGCCGAGCTCACGCGGGCCGTGATCGACGGCGAGTGCGTCGTGCTCGTGCCGCGCCCGTGGCCGTCGAGGCCCGACCTCGAGTTTATGCCGCGCGACGTCGCGCGCCACCTCGCCGCCGCGGGCGTCGAGACGTCCTCGGTCCGGGCGCGCGTTTACGAGGACCTCACGCTGGCCTCCGAGCGCGCCTTTGACGGGACCGTCGCCGGCCTGGCCGACAGGGAGTTCTCGGCGCACCTCGTCGTCGTCCTCGGGGACCACGAGGCCGACTCGTACATGAACTATCAGTGGCAGTGGGGCGGGCAGCGGACCGGCGTGTCCACCGAGACGGCCAGCAGCTGAATCCACGGCGACTCGGGGTCGAGGATGCGGTAGATGCCCGGCTTTGCGATGTGGATCGTGCTCGACTCGCCCGGCCCGACGGTCACGCCGATGCGCGCGTCGCGCGTAAAGTCGCACCTGTCAAGCTCGGCCTGCGCGCGGGACACGCCGCGCGAGGCCCCCGGCGCCGAGCCGTCATCGGGAGTCCCGTCCGGCGAGCACGTGCGCGGCGAGGCCCCCGAGCGCTCGTAAAACCACGCGTTGACCGTGCCGCTCACGAGCCGGTGCGCCTTGGCGTCGGCGTTGGATATCGTGACGTTCTGCCCCGGCTGGACGTGGAGGAGGGGCTCGTCAAAGTGGCCAGGCGGCGCGCCGGGCTGCCGCGGCGCGGCGAGGAGCCTGACGTGGATCGCCTCTAGCGGCGCGGCCGGCCCGTCGCCGCCCTCTGGCCTGGACACGAGCGCGGCGAGGACCGCCTTGCCCGAGTGCGCGCCCCTCTCGAGCGTCCCCGTAAGCAGGTATGCGGCCTGCCCGCCGTGGGCCTCGGCCGTCCTGCCCAGGAGCCTCAGGCTCACGGGCTCGCCGCGGCCTGACGCCGTCCCGGAGACGCTGACAAACCTGCCCTCGCGCGTAAACTCGCCGCCAATGTCCAGCGTGCCCAGTGAATAGCCGCCGATCCCCAGCGTTCCGTTCAGCGACGAGAGCGAGCCGTCGGCCCCCTCGGAGAAGGAGAGGCTCAGCCTTAGGTCCTCGACAAACTCGCCGACTGCGCCGTATCCGGAGGCGTGCAGGCTGCGCGCGCCATCCCCCTCGGGCGCCGGCGGCACCGAGACGGTAACGGCGGGATCCCGATCAGAGTGTATCGGGACCAGGAGCGCGGCGAACGAGGCGCGGCCGGACACGCCGCCCCTCTCGAGCGTCCCCGTGAGCAGGTACACTGACGAGTCGCCGCGCTCCTCGGTGAGGCGTCCGGTGAGCGCCACGCTGACGGGCTCGCCGTGGCCCGAGGCCGTCCCGGAGAGGCGCAGGTCCCTCGAGTCGCGCGTGAACGCGCCGTCAATGTCTAGCGTGTCAAGGGCGCTCGTGCCGATTATGAGGAGGCCGCCGCCGCCCGTGAACGAGGCGTCCTGCGACGGCGAAAAGGCGAGCTCTAGGCGGACCTGCTCTAGGCCGCCGAGGGCCGCATGGCCCGTGGCCTCTAGGGAGAGCGCGCCGTCGGGTATGGCCGAGGCGGCCGGCAGGGCCGCCAGGGCGAGGGCCAGGGAGGCGGCGGCGAGGAGCGCGCGCGTGGCGTCCATGCGCCGCGCTGCCCGCGCGCCCATATAATACAGTTCCAAATTATTTTAGAGCTGTTGGGCAAAGTGCGCGAAGCGGGCCGGCCCTGCGCCCCGCGTGCCCGAACGGGGCCCAGGCTCCCCCCTAGGCGTGGGCGGCGCCGGCGGCGGCCTCGGCCGCCGTGATGGCCGCGTGCTCGATGGCCGCGCCGGCGGCCAGGAGGGCCGCGGCGATGCCGCCCTCGATGGCCACCATCCGCAGGTGCGGCCTCGCCGGCCTCGAGCGCACGAGCGCGGCCCCAAAGAGGGCCGAGCGCGAGATCGCAAGCGAGTACGCGGCGAGCTCCATGAGGCCAAAGGGCGTGAGGAGGACGGCGATCGGCGGTATCTCCTGCGCCAGCGGCGCGCCCGCCGAGATCGCCGCAAAGGCGTATCCCGTGGACCACGCCGAAAAGAGGCCCGCGGCCGGGCCCAGCGCGGGGATGAACATGGGCACCGTGAGCGTGGCATTGTGCGCAAATATGCCAAACGCGTCAATCCCCTCGACGAGCTCGCCAAACCCCTCCATAAACTCCTCGGCCTCGGCCTCGCCGACCTCCGTGGTCGTGCCGAGGAGGTAGGCGCCCACAAACGCCGCCGTGGCGGCAAGGAACGCCCAGAGGCGGATCATGCGGCGCGGGCGCCGGCGG
>RHFA01000090.1 GCA_003724275.1 Thaumarchaeota archaeon S13 | reverse complement strand
TCCGGGGCCCCGGCGCGCGGCGCCTCCGGGGCGGCCAGCGGCCCCAAAGGCCGCCTCCACGCGGTCGGCGACGCGCTCGGGGCTGCGGCGGACCTCGTGTTCCCAGGCCTGGACCACGAGCCACCCGTCTATCCGGAGCATGCGGCGGACCTTGGCCCGCCTTGCCCTGTTGCGCGAGATCTTTGCCCTCCAAAACCCGACGTTGGTGCGCGGCTCGCGGTAGCAGCGCGGGCACGCGTGCCAAAAGCACCCGTCGACAAAGACGGCCACGCGGCGCGAGCGGTTGGAGAGGTCCGGCGTGCCTGGCACCGAGCGGTCATGTATGCGGTAGCGCAGGCCCCGGGCCCAGACTGCCCTGCGCACGGCGAGCTCGGGCCGCGTGTTCACCGAGCGAATGGCCGACATTATGCGGCTCCGCGTCTCGGGGGACTCGCGCGCGCGGCGCGGCGCCGGGCGCCTCACCTGCCCGCGCCCGAGGCGTCAAGCGCGCCGTGGCCCGCCTGGACGAGGCGGAGCGCCGAGTTTAGCGCCGCGCGCAGGTGCGGCAGGTCCTGCGGGCCGAGCTCTATGACCACGGTCTGGCCCTCGAGCGACACGCGCGCGCGCGGGCCGCCCTCGTCTGCGAGCGAGCCGGCTATCGCGCCGGCAAGGCCGCCGGCGTCGACCTCGATGCGCGCGCTAGAGCTCGACATTGTACGCGGTGCCGGCCACCGTATAGCCGCACTTTTTGCACGACCATATCCCCACGGCGACGCGCCTGACGCGCATCGCGCCGCACTCTGGGCATGCGCGCCTCTGCTTGAGCTGCAGGTGTATCTTTGTGTACTGTTTTCGTATCTTTATTCCGTATCTCGTGCCGAGGCCCTTTAGCGACTTTTTCTTTGCCACCGCGGGGTCACCGCGCCTGCCGCGCCGCCTCTAGCCTCGGGCGCACGCGCGCGCCGACTGATATCGCCGTCTCGGCGCACGAGTTTAGCTGCTCGGGGGTAAAGCCGTCGAGCCCGCCCTTTTGCAGCGCGCAAATGTTGCCCTCCGAGTTTGTCGTTATCGTGAGCCTCGCGTCAAGGCACATCCACTCCTCCAGGCTCGGATCGACAATGATGTGCTCGCCTATGCGGCCCATCGTGACCGAGACGGGAACCGTCGCTATGGGCGGGTCGCGCGACTGGCCCTCGACGAGCCTCGGGGCGTCCTCGCCCATCTCCCAGACGGGCATCTTGCACGAGAGTATAGCCGCTACGGACGCGTACGAGCACGCGTCAAAGAGGTTGCCGCCGTTGTCGATTACGGCATTGTCCGTAAACACGCCGATTACCGAGACGTCCCTCTTGATTACGAGCTGCGACATGTCCAGCATGTGGCTCTCGCGTATGCCGCGGTCCACGACGCGCGCGAGCTCGATGACCGCCTCGCTCGGCGGGCCGGCCTCGGCGTCAGGGTGCGCGAGCGGCGGTATCTCGGCGGTGCAGATGAACGTCCCGCGGTCCCCCGTGTCCGGAAAGGGCCTGTCGGGGTTTACCTTGACTCCCGTGACGACCTCTGTCCTGCCGAGGCGCACGCGCGCCGAGCCCTCGGCCTTTGGGATCACGCCCGGCTCTACTGTGAGCTCGCGCACCTCGTCTAGCGCGCGCCCGTCGGCGCGGCGGCCAGACGCCACAGAGTCAGCTACGAGCTTGCGCCTAAGGCCGTCGAGTATCGAGACCGTGCCCATTACTGGCCCGCCCCCGAAAAGTGGCGCTCGGCGAGAGCCCTCTTTTGTATGTCATAGACGATCTTGCATCCGGCGATCCCCGTCTCTATGCACCTGCGGTACTCGTCGCGCGTGAGCACGCCGTCGAGCTGCAGCAGCGTCACCTTGCCAGAGTTTGGCATTATCGCCACGGGCATGTCCGCCTGGCCGGCCTGGTCCTCCTCGTTGTTGATGTCAAGGACTATTGTGTCGGCGACCTTGCCGGCCGCGCACGCGGAGACCATGTCGCGCATGGGTATCCCCGCGTCGGCGAGCGCGACGGCCGCGGCGTCAAGGGCCGCGCAGCGCGAGCCGCCGTCGGCCTGGAGTATCTCGACGAAGACGTCGACTGCGGTCCGCGGGAACCTCTCGAGCATGACTGCCGGCAGGAGGGCCTCCTTTATCACCTTTGATATCTCGATCTCGCGTCGCGAGGGGGCCGGCCTCTTGCGCTCGGTCACCGAGTAGGGCTGCATGTGGTAGCGCACGCGCAGTATGCCCGTCTCGGCGTTTGACTGGTGCTTTGGGTGGACGTCGCGCGGGCCGAACACGCCGGCGACGATCTTGTTGTCGCCAAACTCGATGTACGCCGAGCCGTTGGCGTTGTGGAGGACGCCGGCCTTTATCATTATGCGGCGAGGCTCGTCTATGCGCCGTCCGTCGCAGCGGATGCCGTTGGCGTCCAGCAGGACCATGTCGGTGTCACGCCCGCCCATGCCTAGTCGCCCCCCCGCGCAAGCGCGGACTTGACCCTGTCCATGAGCCCCTGAGAGTGTGCCCCTTGCTCAATCGCGGAAACGGCCCTTTTGGCCCTTAATAAGCCATCTGCGCTATCGCAGGACACGACGACCCAGCCGTTCTGCCCTATCGTGATGGCCGCGTCGGTGGCCGTCTCGATGGCCTGGATCATGCTGCCCTGCCTGCCTATGAGGCTAGAGACCTTGCCGGGGGCGATCTTGACGAGCTCGCCCGAGTCGATCTTGCCCAGGTCGCGGTCGTCTATCGTGATGAGCGGGTCGCGCGTGCGGTCAAAGTTGGCGACGCGCGCGGCGACGAGGTCCCCCAGCGCGAGCTTTGAGGTGAGCTCGTCGGCATGCGAGGCAAAGTCGCGCCCAAAGACGTCAGTCGCGAGCAGAAACCCGACGTACGGCGCGTTGATGTCCAGCTCCCAGGCCTGCGACGTGTGCGAGATCACCATGCCCACGACGAGGTCGTCGGCCCGCGGCATGTACTTGCCCGAGAGCGGTATGACGCTCACCGTGTCATCAGAGACGCTCACGAGGCCGACGGCCGAGGAGACGAGCGTGTCGCCGACAAGGACGACATTGTCGCCGGCGCGGCGGGCCTCGCGCGTGATCGTGTCGCCGGGCATTACGGTCCGGGGCATCCCCTGGTGGGTCATTTGACCATCTCGGCGGTCGCCGTCCCCTTTGTGACTGACGCAAGGCGGTCTAGCACGCCAGGGCGCGAAGCCGCGGGTATTTCAAGTATTGCACGGAGCGAGCCGTTTGAGAGCCAGTCCTCGCGCCTGAGCGAGCCGGCTGACTTGAGCGCAGAGTAGGACTGTGCGGCGTACTGGGCAGGAACCGTGACCTCGAGGGAGAGCGTCTCGGACTTGAGCGGTATGACGCTGCGCAGCTCGTCGACTATGCGCGTGACCTGCTCGGGGATGGGCTTTTGGGGGTCTATCGAGGTCCGCGCGTCCTTCATGGCCTGCTCTATGCGCGTGGGCGGGTGGGGCAGGTGCGAGCGCGGATCCACGTACGTGCGCGATATCTCGTCCACGATGCGCTTGCGCTTCTCCTCGACCATCTTGCGGCGCTGGTCCGTGGTCAGGCCAAGGTCGCCGTGGCGCAGGATGTGCTCGGCTATGGCCGCCGCGTCGCCGGTCTTGAAGGCCTTTTGCAGCTTTTCTGCCGAGGCGCGCGTGCCGCGCCCCGAGTCCGAGTATATCTCGTCGGAGACGAGAACCTGCGAGATGTCGGCCCTCTTGCCCAGCTTGAAGTCCAGGGCGGGATCCGGCTTTACGAGTATCTCAAAGCGCTCGCCCTCGTGGGCATACTTGACCACGCTCATCTCGGCCATCGGGCCGGCCCCCCGGGCGCTCCTATTTATCTGTGGATGCCCCGCGCGGGCTCCGCGGGCGCGCCAAGGGCTATATTTTGGGGGAATGGGCCGCGGCGCGCAATGCCCGCCCACCCTGCCAAGGTCCTGGCCGCCGCCCTGGTAGCCGCCCTGGTAGCCGCCCTGGTAGCCGCCCACGCCCCCCAGGCCGCCTCCGCGCAGGGCGACGGCGGGATGGCGGGGGGCGACGTGGCCGAGGAGCTGCGGCAGATTCGCGCCCAGATGGAGGCAAACCGCAGGTCAGAGGCGCTCTTTTGGGAGTCGTTTGGGGCGGGGGTCGTCATTGCGGCCATTGTCGCTGTTGGGACGGCGTACAGTGTCTGGTACCTGCGAAAGCAGGCAAACCTGCTCGCATCTGACATGCGGGGGAGGCTTCGACCCGCCATAGCGCGGACAAGATGCTATGTGGAGCAGGAGGCAAGACCGGCGCCGAGGAAAGCATGAGGCGCTTGGTGTTTGAGATAACCAACGTGGGAGAAGTGTCCGCAGTCGAGGTCGACGGGTATGTTAGGTTTGGTGTGGGAGAAGGCCTAAACACTCCAGGCAGGGCAAGGGCGTTTGGGCTTCCGATAGGCGCAATTGTCCCCACTTCATCAGAAACAATAGTCGTGGGCGTGGATCCTGACTGGATCCCTATGCACGGCGCAGATCCGTTTAGGTTTGAGATTGTGCTAGAATACAAGTCGGTAGGCGGGAAAAGTTTCACGTACGTTGCATCAGGCGCCCTCTATAACGGGTATATCCGGTTGCAAGAAACGCCCTATAGCAAGCACGCACGGGCCCCGCAGATCATTGACGTGGATGTTAAAGGCTAGGACGCGAGGGATCTATTTCTGATGCCATGGCGCCGTGCATGTAAACGTGCAGTGGGCAGAAAACGAAAACGCGCCTTTCGGCTATGGGCAATACACGCCTACACCTTTGTGATCGTGGGGCGCCGGTCAAGGGGGGTCAGAAAGACCCCGACAACGTCATGCTCGTCGCCCTTTCCAAACGAGACCGCGCCGGCCAAACGCGCACGAAACCGATAGTCAAGCGTGTCCCCATAGGAGTCCGTCGCACGAAGCACCCACACGCGCACCTTTTGCCTTTGCGTTTCCCGATCACGCTCATAGCACCTGGCGACGGCGTCGTGAATTCGCGGATTCCTGCATGTCAGCTTGACCGTTGTCTCCGGCACCTCGCCATCCGCGCCGTCGTCGGCAGGGTGGGTTTCCGAGGTGACGTCGGAGACCGGAATCAGGCTGTCCTCGGGGACAGGCACCCCGGCTAGCACGGACTCGTCGGCCTCGGGAGCCGTGGCGTGGTCGCCGGCCAGGGCCGTCACCTCGGTGCACAGCATGATCCTGTGCTCAAGGCCCAGGCTCAAGAACGCCTCCTCCTGCACGACGGCCTCGGCGACCATGCGCTAGGGCAGGCGCCATGCCTATTAAGGGTTTGGCGGAGCCCTAGTAGGTATTTATGGGGAGATCAGGGCCCCCTGCGCGAAAGTTGGCGTCAATAGCGGTTGAGACCGGCGAGGGGGGCAGGGCGACGGCGCGCCTAAAGGGCGTCCCGCTCCAGTACGCAAACGCGCTGCGGCGCATCTGCCTCAACGGCATCATGGTCTTTGCCATAGACACCGTGGACGTCGTGTCAAACACGTCGTCTCTGCCCGACGAGGCCCTGGCGCACCGCCTCGGGCTCGTGCCGCTAAGGACCGACCTCTCGGAGTTCCAGAACCTCCGCGCCATCGACGTAAACGAGTCATCAAACAGGGTCCTGCTCGTGCTCGACGAGGAGGCCGACGAGACGCGGACCGTGCTCTCCGGCGACCTGAGCTCGCAGGATCCCTACGTAAAGCCGGCCACGGGCAGGATACCCATAGTGCAGCTTGCCCCCGGCCAGGTGGTCAAGGCCGAGGCGTACGCCCGCCTCGGGCGGGGCACAGAGCACGCAAAGTGGAACTCGGCCAACATTGCGGTCCTCACGGAGGGCGACGCCGAGGGCGAGCACGTCCTGACCGTCGAGAGCACCGGCGCGCTAGAGCCCGCCGTGATACTCTCGGCGGCCATCGACGAGCTGCAGGGCAGGCTAGAGGACTTTCGCGACGTCGTGGGCGGCCTAAAGGCCGCGCCGGCGGCCTGAGCGCGGCATGGCGCCAAACATGTTATATCGGGGGGCCCGCGGGCCGCGCCAGATGGCGGCACGGCACACCGTGGAGATGGCCCGGCGCCTCAAGAGGGCCTCGGCGGGCAACGACGCGCCGATATGGGCGCGAATGTCCGAGCTTGCCCTCAAGCCCTCCTCTGCGCGCCGGACCGTGAACGTCAACAGGATCGCCAGGCTCACAAAGGCCAGCGACGTGGTCGCCGTGCCCGGAAAGGTCCTCGGGACCGGCGGCATTGGGCACGCCGTGACGCTAGGCGCGTTCTCCGTCTCGCGCGCCGCGGCCGCAAAGGTCAGGGGGGCCGGCGGGAGCGTCGTGACGATCGAGCGCCTCGCCGAGATGCACCCTGCCGGCACAGGGGTGAGGATACTTGGATAGCCAGGATCCCGTGGAACAGGGGGCCGCGGGCGGCCCTGCGCCGCGCACCGTCGTCGTGGACGCCACTGACCACATAGCCGGCAGGCTCGCCTCCAACGTCGCAAAGCTCCTCCTGCAGGGCAACAGGGTCCACATGGTAAACTGTGAGCGCATAATGATAAGCGGCAGCCGCTCTAGCATTGTCGGCGAGTACCGCAAGTTCCTCGAGATAGCGAGCATACTGCACCCAAAGCACGGGCCCTTTCACCCCCGCCGCCCCGACACGATAATGACGCGCATGGTCCGCGGAATGCTCCCCAGGAAAAAGCCGTCCGGCATGGCCGCGCACAAGAGGCTTCGCGCGTACATTGGCACGCCGCGCCCCCTGCGCTCGCACAAGAAGGTCCAGTTTGAAAAGGCAAAGATCAGGGGCGCTCACTCGAAGTACACGAGCATGGCCGACCTGGGCAGGACGGTGGGCTGGACGCAATGACCCCGCCAAAGGCCGAGATTTACTTTGCGACGCGCAAGTCCGCCAGCGCGCACGTCCACATCACGCAGGGAAAGGGCCGCGTGCGCATCAACAACGTCCCCGTCGAGCTCATACAGCACGAGATGGCGCGCGAGACGATACTCCTCCCCCTCAGGCTCGCCGGCAAGAGGCGCGACAAGGTCGACGTCTCCGTGCGCGTGAGCGGCGGCGGGTTTATGGGCCAGGCCGGCGCGGCGGCGACGGCAATATCGCGCGCGCTAGTCGGCTGGACAAAGTCAAAAAAGGACCCAAAGGACCACCCCCTCACAAAGACCGAGCGCGAGGACCTGCGCAAGAGCATACTGGGCCACGACAAGTACCTCATAAGCGGCGACGCGCGGCGCAAGGAGCCCAAAAAGTTCGGCGGCAAGGGCGCCAGGCGCCGCAAGCAAAAGTCCTACCGCTAGGGCGGCCATGAGGGCAGTCATAATGGCCGGCGGGTCCGGGACTCGCGGCAGGCCATACACGGACTATTTCCCAAAGTCCATGTCGCCGCTCCTCGGCAGGCCCATGGTCGAGGTCATCGCGCGCCACGTGTGCGCCTCGCGCGCCATAGACGGCCTCGTCGTCATCGCCGACCTGGAGGGCCAGGGCGCGCAGGTCAGGAACCACCTCGAGGGGGCCAGGCTCGGGCGGCCCGTCTCGTTCGTCCAGGGGGCCGACGGCGGCACGGCCGGCGACCTCCTCGGGGCCAGGCGCGAGATCGGCGCCGGGCCGTTCCTGCTGTGGTTCTCGGACAACCTGTGCGCCCTTGACATTGGCGCCATGGCGCGCCACCACAAAAAGAGCCGGCGCGCCGCGTGCGTCGCGGTCCGGTCGCGCAGGAGGGAGCAGACGGGGTTTGCCGTGGTCCGCGACGGCCTGGTCGAGGAGTTTAGGGAAAAGCCCACCGTCAGCCTCCCTGTCCCCGAGTGCCTCGGGATTTACGTGCTAGACTCGGCGGTCCTGCGCGACGTGCGCGCAAGGGCGTCAGAGTCGGGCCGCGTCGACCTGTCGTATGACATACTGCAGCCCATGGCGTCCGAGGGCCGCGTGAGCGCGTACGACATTGGCGGCGCAGAGTGGCTTGACGTCGAGTCTCCCGTCATACTCGACCGCAACGCCGGCGTCGCGGCCAGGATAGCCGCGGGGATGGGGGCGCAGCCGTTGCGCAGGGGCTCTCGCCGTGGCCAACGTCGGCAAAATGCGCCTGGCGCCACTGGCCCGTAGGCGTTCTGCGCCATTTACACGCACGGCCGCGTCACGCAAATATCTGCTCGAGGTTTTGTATTTTCTGGCGTATGTCCGTGGCCACGTCCGGGTCGTTTCTCTTCATGCCCGCATACAACTGGTAAAGTGAGCTCTGGTGGTCTATAAGATAGCGCATGTTTCCAGATGACAGCAGGCCATTGTACACGTTGTCTAGTATGGATGGCCTTTCGCGGATTCCTCTTTGGGCATACAGGTTGACCTCGTTGGCGTTTGCGACGAGTTCGTTGCGCAGCAGTTCTGCCATGTTTTCGCGCATTGTTTTGTTGTCCTTTTTGGTTTTAAAGTGATTGTATCCCATTAGCACAAAAAATGACAGCAGGCCCCCGAGTAGAACGCCCGTGATGTTTGGGGCCGGTTCCAAGCTACCTCACCAGTACTGGCGCGTCACGTAGGTCAAGATCTCATTTCTTTTTGTGTCAGACACGAGTTGAGCCACGTGGCTCGGACGTTGAGTAAACGCAGGCTCATCGTTTGGCTCCAGGTCCTGGTTGTGCTCGTAGATATCCTTGAGGGTCACTGCTAGCGCGGCGTCACCGTATTGCTGTTTTTCTATCATGGCGTCTTTGATTTCCCCGATCGACTCGGGAACCGCTTTGATGCTGTATTTTTCCCTTTTTGGCGTTTTGCGGGGTTCGCCTGGGCCTGACTGGCCGTTTTTCTTGTCAGAAAGGAGGGAGTGTGCCGAGAGACCATCCCACATTTTTTCGCATAGTGCCAAGAGGTCTGCGCGCCGTGCTTCGCTTTTCGGCATTTTGGACACCACGCGCTCAAAAATGTCCTGCTTGGACGCGTTAGAGGTCTTTGCGAGAATGTGGATGGATGCCGCAATCTCTAGCTTGTCAAGATCATCGTGCCTGTCCATGACGGAGGCAATGAACCCGACGCAGCGATCGAACTTTTTTTGGATGTCCTTTTCGAGGAATTTCACGCCGTCGCCGTCTGGTATGCGATCCATGATCTGCTCCAGCTCAAATCCCGCCCGTGCAAGGTTTGTGCAATATGGGCCTCGCAGGTACCACGAAAAGTCATACCCCAGGTACACGCCAAAGGCCTCCACCATGTAGACGATCTTTTGGAGCCTGAGGCGGTCGCCAAAGGTCTTCATGCTAAAGTCCGAGTTTGGGATCGACTTTAGGACATACCCAAGTATGACGGCGTTTGGCCCTATGATCATGCGCGGCACCCCGGCAGGACGCGGCGCGGGAGGCGTGAAGCGCGCGGGTCGCTCATTGGCCATGGGCGAAGGGCGCCGCTATATAGCCATTTACCGGCATGCGGGGCCTTGCAGGGTGGCGCGCGCGGAAGGGGGCGGGCGAGGCCGCCTCAGACGCCTATCCTCTCGGGCGCCCCGCGCGCGGCGATGTTCTCGTGCTGGCGTATCCTCTCGGCGATCAGGCGGTAGAGCGAGCGAAAGCTGTCGCGCGTGCGGTCTGACAAAAAGTCCGCCTCGCCGAGGGCGACCTTTTCGCAGATATAGCGCGTGATCTCCTCGTTCTCAAACTCGCCCCAGCCGTCCTCCCTGTGCTCCCCCCAGATCGAGCGCAGCGCCTCGAGGACGCCCTCCTTTGAGCGCGCGGCGACGTCGGCGGCCGATATGCTCGTGTATCCCTCGTTGCGCAGCTTTATCTCGTATGTCTGGTTTACGGCGTGCATATAGTCCTCCGGCGCCATATAGTCCTCCATGGACCGCAGCGGGCCGCCGTCGCGCTCAAAGAATATCATCTGGACCTGCGAGAACTTGTTGGCGACGAGCTGCGAGGATATCTGCCTGGACTCGTCAGTGTTGTCGAGAAGCACAAACGTCCGGTACCCGTGGTTTTGGTAAAAGACCGCCAGGGGCATGACCGAGTTTTTGCTAAACGCGGCGACCACGTTGAGCGGGTTCATCGATATGTTTGGGTCCTGGAGAAACTTGTCAAAGGCGTTGAGGTACATGCAGTCTGACATCGTCTCGACGATGATGACTGGCCTCGAGTTTGTGCCTATCTCGCGGTCTACGATCGAGTCGACGAGGCCGCGCGAGAGGCCATAGAGGATCGGCGTGAGCGTCTTGTCGTCGGCGTTCCAATAGTCGTAAAATATGCGGCTGAGGTGCCTGCGCTTGTCGAGCTCGACGACGAGGAGGTTGCCCGGCGTGTAGTCGAATATCATGAACGGCGAGTGCGTCGCGTAGAGGACCTGGTTGGAGCCCGCAAGCGACTTTAGGAGGTCTGATATCCCGCGCTGCTGCGTCGGGTGCAGGTTGCGCGCGGGCTCGTCTAGCAGCAGTATGGCCTCCTTTAGCTCGGCGCGCTGCGTCTCGGCGGCAAAGTTGACGATAAACGAGAATGTCCACTTGAACCCCTCGGCGCGCCTGTTGAGGAGCCCCGTGTTTGTGACCGTCCCGTCGCGGTGCACGTCGGATATGACCACGCTGATGATGTTGCCCGGCTGGTAGCGCAGGTCAACGCGTATTGGGTCCCCGCGCCATGCTGGGTTTAGCCTCTCCGTCAGGCGGTTGCTCGCGGCGTTGAGGAACTTTATCATCTTTGACGGGCTGTCGCGCACGCCGTCGAGCTCGTCAATGTCGAGCTCGGAGAGGTAGAACAGGTTGCGGACCGTCTCGGCCTTGTCAAACTCCTCGACATACTCTATCCCCGAGCTCCCCGGCTCTTTCACCTTTGTGTACTCGTTGAGGTTGATGTTGCCATAGATCTTCTTATAGTCAGAAAAGTAGACAAATCTCGGGTGCAGCTCGCCGGCGACAAAGTTCTTGAGGGCCTCGAGGTCTGACGTCCCCGCGAGGAGGCTCGCAAACTGGTTCTCGGGGCTCGCGTATATCTTGTCCCACTCCTCTATCACGCGCGACTCGTCGCTTGAGAGCATGTGAAACCTGTTGCTAAACTCCGCCATGAGCGCGTCAAACTCTGCCTGTGTCCTAGGCGGCTCGCCGGAGAACGCCGACGTGTCGAGCTGGATGCGTATGTGGTTTGGTATCGTGTCGAGGAACGAGGATATCTTGCCGACAAAGTTCTCCCAAGAGTTGAGCGACTTGTTCTCCGTGTCGCTTATCGCGACGTCGCCAAAGTCGTACTGGACGCCGTCGCTCCTGTTGGTCCGGTAGACGCGGATTCGCGCGATCTCGGGGATTGCCGGAAACGTCTCCCTGATCATCATCGTCTCCCTCGCGCTAAGCTCAAACTCGCCCTCGGCGAGCGTGACCTCGGACTTGAGGTCCTCGGACATCTCGTCGCACAGGTCCAGCTCCGAGACGGACTCTTCCCTGTTGAGCAGCGTGAGGGCCTGCAGGATGGTCGTCTTGCCGCTCTCGTTGCGGCCCACAAAGGCGGCCAGGTCCCCGACGTTGATCTCCCCAGAGTCGTGGATGCAGCGGTAGGCCCTCACGCGGAACTTTCTGAGCCTCATCGCCCAGCCCTGCCCGGGCTGGGGATTTAACCCGTGGGTCACATTTGGCTACATTGCGGGGTAAATTTTGTTAAATAGATATAAAGGCGTGCCGTGGGCCGCGCGCGCAGAGCATGGCATCACGCGCCGCCGTCACGCTTGTCTTTGTCCTGCCGGCGATCGCCTCAGTCGCCCTGGGAGGGGCCGTCATGGCCCAGATGCTCCAGGAGCCAGGCCGCGGAGGGGGGGCCGGCCACGTCTCCCTCGTGGGCCTCGAGGGGTCGTACGCCGCGCCGGCGGCCCTCTCGGTCAGCGTGAGCGTGGGCCATGACGCCTTTGACTGCGGCGACCTTGACATTGTCGTGCGCGACGCTCGCGGGGAGGCCGTGGGGCAGGGCGGCTTTTTTGGCCAGTGCTTTGCGCTAGAGGGGACCGAGGTTCCCGTCGGCGGGCCGTTCACGCTCGGCATCGAGGCGCCCGGCGAGTACGAGATCACTGCAACCATGACTGACGCCCAAAAGAGGAGCAGGGCGACTGCGACGGAGGCGTTCACGGTAAACTGACCGGCAGCGCGGGGGTTGCGGCATAGCATGGCCGGCAGCCGCAAGGAGGAGCGACTCGTCAGGGCAAGGGAGGAGCTTGCCGAGCTGCGCGAGAAAAAGCGCGTGCTAGAGGAGACGAGGCACCGCACAAGCAGCCAGATGGCCGCCGAGCGCCGCGGCGCGGAGGGCGAGTAGGGAATTGTCGGCCGGCGGCGCGCTTCCCTCAACCGGCGTGCAGGTGCTGCGCAGAAAAAAGAGGGAGCTCGAGCGCCTCCTAGAGAAAAAGCGCATACTGGAGAGCGATGACCAGGGGCGCGCCGGCGGGCCAAAGGCAGCAGAGAGGCGGCGCGCAGCAAAGCCCGGCGATGGCAAGGAGGCAAAGCGCGGGGCCGGCAAGGAGCCGGGCCCAAAGCGCGGCGCAAAGCCCGGCGATGGCAAGGAGGCAAAGCGCGGCGGCAAGCCGGCCGGCAAGGAGCCAAAGGCAAAGCGCGGCGATGGCAAGGAGGCAAAGCGCGGCGGCAAGCCGGCCGGCAAGGATCCAAAGGCAAAGCGCGGCGAGAAGCGCGGCGAGAAGCGCGGCGCAAAGCCGGCCGGCAAGGATCCAAAGGCAAAGCGCGGAGCAAGGGGCGGGCGGCAGGACGCGAAGCGGCCCGGGCGCCGGCGGCGCTCTAGGAAGGCAGAGGTGGACGAGGCCGACATTACGGACGAGGAGACCCTCGGCGAGGGGATAACCGACGAGGAGATTGCCAACTTTCAGGTGGGCAAGGCCAACATGGAGCAGCTGATCAACAGGGTCTGCGAGATGCTCTCGGGCGGCCCGTCTGGCGGAACGCTGCAGGGCGACGTCTGGAGGCGCCTCAAGCTCACGCTGAGCGACGGCTTTAGGCTGGCCCTCAAGCTCGAGTGGCTCGGCCTCATCACGCGCGAAAAGGTCCTCGAGGACGGCAGGTGGACATATAGGCTCATACTAAAGAGGACCCCCATAAGCACGCGGTCCATAGTCAACGCGCCGTGCCTGACTTGCCCCGTCGAGCAGAAATGCACGCCCGACGGCGAGGTCAGCCCCCACACGTGCGACCTCATACGCGACTGGGTCCTCGCCGAGGCGGGCCGGGCCCGCAGGCGGTCTTGAGGCCGCACGAGGCGCGGCGCGACGCCTATAGGCGCATGGCGCGCGAGCGCGGGTACCGCAGCCGCTCGGCGTACAAGCTAAAGGAGCTAAACCGCGCATACCGCGTCATCGGGGCCGGCTTTGGCGTGCTTGACGTGGGGTGCTGCCCCGGCGGCTGGACGCAGGTCGCCGTGCAGCTCTCCGGCAGCCGCGGGCGCGTCATGGGCATAGACACGTCGCACACCGAGGGCGTCCCCGGCGCGCACACCGTGCGCCTGGACGTCTCTGGCGACGGCGTCGCCGGCGAGGTCCTGGAGTACTTTGGGCGCAGGGTCGACGCCGTCGTGTGCGACCTCTCCCCGCAGGTCAGCGGCAACTGGTCCGTGGACCACGCCAGGCAGGTCTCGCTCAACTATGACGCCGCGCGCGTCATGGCGCGCGTGCTCGCCAGGGGCGGCAACGCCGTCTTTAAGGTGTTCGACGGCGAGTACTCGGCGGAGTTTTGCACGTATGTCAAAAAGAGGTTTGCGCGCACGCGGTCCACAAAGCCCATGGCCAGCCGCAAGACCAGCAGCGAGACGTACGTCGTCTGCCTGGGGCACACGGGCGGCTAGGGGCGCGCGCCGCTCACGCGGGGGCCGGCGCGGCCATCTTTGCCTCTGCCTCGGCGACACGCCTGTTGTATATCGCGATTCGCGCGTCGGCCTCCTCCCTCCCCAGCACTTCCATCATAATCGGCAGCGGGCCTGTCGACGGCGGCTCTTCGCGCGCCCTGCGCGCGGCCATCTCGCCACATACCTCGCTGTCCGTAATCTCCACTAGCAGGTGTCGCACCCCAAAGTGGTCGCATGCGGCCTCAAAGTCCTGATGGTCCATCATGTGCACGTTAAGTACGTGGTACACGTAATTTAGCCCCTGAGGGCTGACGGAGGCCAGGAATTTTCGCATGCCCTCGCGGGTCATGCGCTCGGCGCCCCATGGCGTCCTCACGGGGAACGTCTCGTCCATCGCGGCAGGCGCCATGGCCGTTGTATATAACTCGTTCGCCAAAATGGCGTGGTCGTGCCCGCAAGGCCCGAAAACGTTCCCAGGCTGCCCCCCATCCGCCATGATCGCTACGCATGTCGCGCAATGGCAGGTACTAGATCCCGATATGGGACACAGGGCACTGACATTTCCCTTGCGAGGCGGCTTGCCACAGACAGGGGATCCAGCAGGGTTATGACAGATTTTGCCATTGCGGCAGAGCCATGTGGCCACTTGTGGGCGAAGTGAGCCTGGAGCTCGTAGGCATATCGCAGCTGAAACGTTCTGCTAATGCTCTCCGAACGGCTGCGCAGGTCCACCACGTCAGAGGCTATTGAGTAGACTGCCGGAATGGCCCCTAGCTTTCGTGCCATATGGGCGTCTATTGCCAACACCACGTGTGTGATATAGGGCCGGTTGGACAGGTTGGCCGCAAAACGCATGGCAGCCACGGGATCAGCTGACAATGACACAAACGAATAGGCCGGTCCCGGAAGGATTTTCCCCGAGCATATGGCCTCAAGCTCCACTATGGAAAGTCCGCGGTAATAGTAGGAGGCGCGATAAAACGCGTCCTGCGCAATCCTGTTCACCGCGTCCTCCATCTGCCGGATTGCCAAAAAGCCCCTGCGCGCCGACCCCGCTGCCAGGGCTGCAAGCCTGCAGAACGCGCCGACCCCATGCCGGGCGCTACTTGACGCCACGCCGCCGTCCACCACGTCAGAGATGCCGCCGGCCACCTTTCCTAGCATGCCGCCGGCCAGCGCGTCCCCGGCTCCCAGGCGGTCCCGCCGCCTCGTGGGCTGCCCTGCGGGGTTCCCTAGTTGATCTGCCTGGACCGTACAGGGCCAGAGGGGCCCGGAGGCAGACATAAGGGTTGGCCGGGATCTTGGGGCCCCGCAGGCTCTGGGGCGGTTCCGGGACAGCGCACGGCTGGCGTAGCCAGACATGCTTAAATCCGGCAAGCCCTGAGGGGCGCCAGACACAAAGCGCCCACGGGTTCCAGTGTCGAGGGCCTGGTGATCCGGCCATTGCCGGATTGCCAGGACCGCCATCAGTCGCAATCCTGTTTGGGATTGCCGCGGGTGCCGCCATGGTGACAGTGGCGGCGGCGTTTTTCAGGCGACTGCCGGAATCTCGCGAGGCCCCCAGGCAAGCAGGCGATCCGGCGCCAGGGCGCGGGATGTTTTGTGGGCAACCCTATTCGGGACACGCGCGGACGCGGCCGTCCAGGCTGGCGGCCATTTTGTGCGCCTCGCTTGCCTCGGCCTCGCGCCCGAGCGCCCGCAGCGCATTGAACCTTCCAAGGTGCGGCAGGGCCTCCCGGCGGTCAAGGGCTGCCGCCCTGTCAAACTCTGCAAGCGCGTCGGCGTGGCGTCCGAGCGCGCACAGCGCGTTCCCGCGCACCACGCGCGCCCCCATGTTGCCCGGATCCAGGCCCAGGGCGCGGTCACATGCGTCCAGCGCCTCGGCGTGGCGGCCCAGGCGGGCCAGCGCCACCGCGCGCACCTTGTGGCATGCCGCCTCGTCGGGACTTGCCCTGATCGCCTGGTCTGCCGCCTCGAGTGCCTCGCCGGGGCGGCCCATGCCCAACAGTATGGTTCCCCTGCACAGGTGCGCCTCGCAAGAGTCGCGATCCAGCAGCGAGGCGCGCTCCAGCGCATCCAGCGCGCCGGCGCTGTCGCCGGACATGTGCAGGGCCTGCCCGCGCCCAACGAGGGCAGAGTGGAGCGATGGGTCAAGATCTATGGCGCGCCCAAACTCGGCGATCGCGCCCCTTGCCTCCCCCATAGCCCCGAGCGCCTGCCCCAGAAAGAGGTGGGCGTGCGCGCTCTGTGGTTCAAGCTCGACGGCGCGCTCAAACGATCCCCTGGCCTCCCCCAGGCGATCCATCTCGCGCAGCGCAAGGCCAATTTCGATGTGCGTGTTTGCCTCTTTTGGAGCCAGCCCGGCGGCGCGCCCAAGCGCCTCGAGCGCCTCGGCGTGGCGGCCCATCTCTTGCAGCACGCGGGCCATTCCAACGTGCACGCGCGCCTCCTGCGGCTCCAGCCCGGCGGCGCGCCCAAGCGCCTCGAGCGCCTCGGCGTGGCGGCCCATCTCTTGCAGCACGCGGGCCATTCCAACGTGCACGCGAGCCTCCTGCGGCTCCAGCCCGGCGGCGCGCCCAAGCGCCTCGAGCGCCTCGGCGCGGCGGCCCATCTCGTAAAGCGTGTTGGCCATTCCCACATGGGAGATCGCCTTGTGCCCAATCCCTATGGCTCGCTCAAAGGCGGCAAGCGCCTCGCCGTGGCGCTCCAGCGCCAGGAGCGCGACTGCCCTCTCGTGGTGCGGCGTAGCGTTGCCCTGATCCAGCTCGGCGGCGCGCCCAAGCGGGCCGAGCGCGTCGCCGGGCCTGCCCATGGCAAGCAGCAGGCTCCCCATGTTAAAGTGGCACTGCACCTCGCCTGGCGCGATCTCCAGGCAGCGCCCATAGGACCCTATGGCCTCGCCATGGCGGCCAAGGCGGGCCAGCGCGACGCCCCTGTTGTTGTGGGCCGCAACGCTGCGCGGATCAGCCTCGATCGCCCTGTCAAAGGCTGCCACCGCGTCCTCGTGCCGCCCAATCTCCACTAGCGCCTGCCCGCGGAACTCGTGCGCCAGGGCCGAGCCCGAATCCAGCCCCAGCGCCCCGTCAGCGGCGTCCAGCGCCTCGGCGTGGCGGCCCAGCCGCAGGAGCGACTCTGCGGCCCCAAGGCGCGCCGTCAGGTTGTTGGGGTCTATGCGCGTCTCGCGCCTGAACGACTCTAGCGCCTCGCCGTGGCTGGCGCGGCTTGCGAGTATGCGCGCCTTTATCTCGTTGGCCGTCGACAGGCCGGGATCCAGGGACAGCGCCCTGTCCAGCGACCCCATGGCCTCGTCATGCCGCCCGAGCCCCACAAGCGCCATGCCGCGCCCAAGGCTGGCCTCGGCCGATCCGGGATCAAGCGAGACGGCGTGCTCAAAGGCCTCGAGCGCCTTGGCGTGGCGGCCCAGGACCAGCATCGAGTTGCCCCGGGCAACCTGCGCGCCACAGCCGCCGTGGGCAAGCCACGCAGGCGGCTCGGGCGCCATCTCGGCGTGGCGGCCCATTGCGCGCAGCGCAGAGTTCCGGAGGTCGCGGACCTCGGGGCTTCTGGGCTCCAGCCTGGCCGCGCGGTCAAGCGCCTCGAGCGCCTCGGCGTGGCGGCCCAGCCCGTGCAGCGCCCTCCCCACATCACGGTGCGCCACCGCGTCGTCGGGGCGCAGGCTGACGGCAACCCTGAATTCCCCAAGCGCCTCGATTCTGCGCCCAAGCAACCACAACGCCCTGCCCATGCCGGCGCGCGCGTCCGCATCCGTGGGGCGCAGCCGTGCTGCCGCCCCAAACTCGGCAAGCGCCTCGTCGTGCTGCCCCAGGGCCTCCAGGACGCGGCCCATGCCGGCGCGCGCGCCGGCGCTCTCGGGATCAAGATCAATTGCCGCCTCGAGCCTGGCGCGGGCCTCGGCGTGGCGCCCCTGCATGCGCAGCAGCTCGCCCTCCCTGACGCAAGCCTCCGCCCTGCCCTTCCTGGTCGCGTCCACGGCGATGAGGACGCCGCCGTGCTGCAAGGGAGCCATGTTCATGCCCGCCGCCTAGCACATTCTAGATTTAACCCTTTCACGGCCTGCGGCGTTGAGTGCCCGGCCACGGGTTTTGGCGCGCATGGGCAGAATTGCGCATGGCCGGCCCAAGAACGCAGGTGACCCGGCAAAGCCCACGGCGTGATCG
>RHFA01000102.1 GCA_003724275.1 Thaumarchaeota archaeon S13 | reverse complement strand
ACGTCGGCGGCCGCCGCGGCGAGGGCGTGCATGATGAGCATCGCCTCACAGTCGCGCACTGACGCCGTTGACGTGCCGCTTCCTCGGGGCGGGACCCTGCGCATAGCCATAGCGTCGTGCGAGTTTTCGGCGGACAGGGCACGCTGCACGGTGATAAAGGACGGGGGCGACGACCCCGACGTGACGCATGGCGCCGAGATTGCCGCAGGGTGCGAGCTCGTGGCCGGCGCCGGAACCGTCGAGGTGCTAGGCGGCGAGGGCGTCGGGACCGTCACAAAGCCGGGGCTGGGCCTCGAGATTGGCGCGCCGGCGATAAACCCCGTGCCGCGCAGGATGATCGAGGAGGGCGTGCGCGAGGCCGGCGCGAGCTCGCTCGCCGGCCACGGCGTCAGGGTGACGGTGTCTGTCGCAAACGGCGAGGCGATCGCCACAAAGACGGACAACCCGCGGCTCGGCATCGTCGGCGGCATATCGATACTCGGGACGAGCGGGATCGTCGTGCCCTTTTCGACTGCGGCGTTTGCCGCCTCGATACGGCAGGGCATCGACGTCGCAGCCGCAATGGGCGAGGAGGAGGTGGTCCTTAGCACGGGAGGGCGCAGCGAGGAGGCCGCCAAAAGCCTCGCGGGCCTGCGCGAGCACTGCTATGTGCAGATGGGCGACTTTGCGGGGTATTCCGTCCGCGAGTGCGCGCGCGCGGGGATTCGCCGCGTGCGCATTGTGGGGTTTGTGGGCAAGATGGCAAAGGTCGCCGCCGGCGCGAGGCAGACGCACGTAAAGGGCTCAAAGGTCGACACGGCGCTCCTCGCCGGCATCGCGCGCGAGTGCGGCGCAGATGACGCCGTGGCCGCCGAGATCGCCTCGGCAAACACCGCGCGCCACGCCGGCGAGATTGCGCAAGAGCGCGGCGTTGAGGGGTTTTTCGAGGGGATTGCCCGTCGCGCGCAGGCCGAGATGGAGGGCCACTGCGGCGGCAGGGCCCGCGTGAGCGTCACGCTGCTGGGCTTTGACGGGGGCGTCCTGGCCGAGTGGCCCGGCGGATAGGGTATTATACCGACGCGCCGCGGCGGCGCGGCATGGAGCGCGTCGCAGTCATCGCGATAACGAGGGGAGGGCTGGCCACGGCCCGCCGCATCTCCTCGCTGCACCCGTCCTGGGAGGTCCACGCCCCCTCAAAGCTTGACGACGGGCAGGGGGGCGTGTCGTGGTTTGGGGGGCCGGCCGCCGGGACAGTCGGCGGCCTGTTTGCCTCGATGGAGGCGCTCGTCTGCATATTCTCGCTTGGCGCCGTCATACGCCTCGTCGCGCCCCACCTGCGGGGAAAAAAGTCCGACCCCGCCATAGTCGTGGTGGATGACGCCGGCGGCTTTGCGATAAGCGCGCTGTCCGGCCACCTAGGCGGGGCCAACGAGCTCGCGCGCGACATAGCGGGGGGCATCGGCGCGGTTCCCGTCATAACGACGGCCGCCGACGTCACGGGCACGATCGCCGTGGACATGGTGGGCCGCGACGCGGGGTGGAGGATAGACGGCGACGAGCACGTCACGCGCGTCAGCGCAATGATGGTCAACGGCGAGGCCATAGGCGTGTGGCAGGGGGCCGGCGAGCGCGGCGTCCTGGGAGGCGGGAGCCTGCCTCCAAACGTCACCGAGTATGCGAGCATGGGCGAGCTCTGCGGGTCTGGCTGCGCCGGCGCGCTTGTCGTCTCGGACACGCTTGATGCGGCCCCGCCGATGCCGGCCGTCACATACAGGCCCAGGACGCTCATAGTCGGCGTCGGCGTCCACAGGGACACGCCGGCGCCAAAGATACTAGAGTCCCTAGAGGGCACGCTGCGCGGGGCATCGCTTAGCCCCATGTGCGTCGCGCGCCTCGCGTCGGTCAAAAAGCCCGCCGCCGTCGAGGGCCTCGCCGAGGCAGCGCGCGCCCTCGGCGTCGGGCTAGAGCTCGTGGACAGGGAAAGGCTTGCCGCCGCCGGCGCGCCAAACCCCTCGCGCGTCGTGGACCGCCTAGAGGGGACGCCTAGCGTGTCAGAGGCCGCGGCCATCGTCTCCTCGCGCGGGGGGGAGCTCGTCGTGCAAAAGGTGAAATACCCCCCGGACCTGACGCTTGCCGTGGCGAGGGTTGCCCAATGAGGCGCGGGATGCTCATAGTCGACAGGGGCAGCAGGGAGGGCGAGGTCAGGGCCGAGCTCGACGAGATATGCGCGCGCGCCAGGGAGGGCGGCGGGTATGACTATGCGGCGTACTGCTTTTTGGAGGTCCTTCCGCCCTTTATGCCCGAGGGAATATCCGGCGCGCTCGCCGAGAACCTTGACACGCTCACGGTCGTGCCCTACTTTTTGTACCCTGGAAAAAAGCTAAAGGCCGCGGTCCGCGACGCGATGCGCGAGCAGGCCACGACTACGACGAGGATAATCGTGACGAGGCCCATGAGGATGCACGCCACGCTCGTCAGGCTCGTGGAGAGCCGCGTGCGCGACGCGCTAGACGGCGCGGGCCTCTCCGGGACGGCCGACTCGGACGTTGACGTCCTTGTCATAGGCCACGGCAGCGTGGACCCGAACGCAAAGAGGTCCCTGGACTATCTCGTCGAGAGGCTCAGGCCAAGGTACAGGAACGCGTCATACTGCCTCCTAGAGATAGAGCAGCCTGACATTGCAAGCGGCGTGGCCGGGTGCGCGAGGGCAGGGCCGCGCGTCCTGGTCATCGTCTTTTACTTTTTGCACGAGGGCGCGCACGTAAAGCGCGACGTGTACGCCGACCTCAACCCCGCCCTAGAGGCGTCCTCGGGCATTGGCAGGGCGATCGTGACGCGCCACCTGGGGACCGACCCCATGATGGTGGACCTCATACTCGAGAGGGCCATGGAGGCCGAGACCGGTGCAAACTAGGGCAGGGCAGGCAATCGAGGACGAGAGCATGAGGATCATAGAGTCCGAGATCGGCGGCCACGGGTACCCGCCTGACGAGTGGACCGTCGTGCGCCGCGTCATACACTCGACGGCGGACTTTGACTTTGCGCGCTCGGGGGCGATCGCGTTTTTCGGGGGCGCCGTGCGGGCCGGCGCCGGCGCGCTGCGGGCAGGCGCGCCCATAGTCGCCGACGTGCACGGCGTGACTGGCCTCATTGCCGCGCGCCACGTCAAGGCCCACGGCAACAGCGTCGTGTGCAGGGTGTCAGACCCGCAGGTCGCCGAGCGCGCGGGCCGCGAGGGCACGACTCGCTCGCGCGCGGCGATGCGCGAGTCGGCCGCCGAGCTCGACGGCGGCGTGGCCGTCGTGGGCAACGCGCCGACTGCCCTCCTGGAGATACTGGAGATGGCCCGCGAGGGCCTCGCGCGCCCCGCGCTGACAGTCGGGGTGCCCGTGGGGTTTGTCTCGGCCGCAGAGTCAAAGGAGGCCCTGGCGGCCTCGGGCCTCACGTGCATAACAAACTCTGGAAGAAAGGGCGGGAGCGCCGCGGCGGCCGCCGTGGTCAACGCGCTCTATGCGCTGGCCTAGCGGCGCGCGGCGGCGAGGACGCCGTCGACGAGGGTCCTTGCGCGCGAGTCCCCAAAGTAGAGGTGGCCGTACGACGCGAGGACCTCGTCCTGCACAATCCCGTCGCGGCCGCCAGAGATCCCCGTGCCGGAGAAGAGCGCGTACGCGAGGTTTGTGTCGTCTGCGAGGCCCTCCAGCGAGGAATAGTGGAACTCGTGGCCGCGCATGCCATGCGGCTTTTGCGATATGAGGCACCTGCGCGTGATCTCCCCGCGCGTATAGGCCAGCGTCGGCTTTTTTCCCATGACGGCCTGCGCGTCAATCACGCCGGCCATCGCGTACCGCCTCTTGCCCGCCTTTATCGACCTTGCCAGGTACATGAGGCCGCCGCACTCGGCGTATATCGCGCGGCGGCCCTCGGCGTAAGCCCTTATCGCGCGCCGCATCCGCGAGTTTCGCTCCAGCGCCGAGCCGAGGACCTCCGGAAAGCCGCCGCCGATGTAGAGGCCGTCGCAGTCTGGCAGCTTTGCGTCCGAGACGGGGCTAAAGAACTCGAGGCGCGCGCCCTGGCGCTCGAGCTCCTCGAGGTTGTCGCGGTAGTAAAAGTTAAAGGACGAGTCAAGCGCGACGCCAATCGTCGCGCGCGCGGGCCGCCGGCGCGCCGGCACGGGGCGGAGTATCTGGAGGGGCTTTGCGGACTGGGCCACGCTGATCACCGCGTCTACGTGTATGTGCTCAGAGGCCGCCTTGAACGCCTCTAGCGCGCGCGTCCTCCTCTGGGACGACTCCACGGGAGGGACGAGGCCAAGGTGGCGCGACTCTAGGGCCATTGACGCGTCCCTCGGTATCGCTCCGATGACGGCCATGCCGGACTGCTCTAGGGAGTCAGCGCAGAACCTTGCGTGGCGGCCGCTCCCGACCCTGTTGAGGATGACTCCGACTATGCTTGACGGCGTCTGGTACGAGACAAACCCCTTTACCGTCGCGGCGATCGAGCGGGCCGCGCGGCTGGCGTCAACGACGAGGATCACCGGCGCGCCGAGCAGCTGCGCGGCCTCGTGCGTGCTGGCCTTGTTGGTCTTGCCCGATGCCCCGTCATAGTGCCCCATGACCCCCTCGATTACGGATATGTCAGACGTCGAGGAATGCGCAAACGTCTCGACGACGCGGCTCCTTCCCATCAGCCACGTGTCAAGGTTCCTGGCCTCGCGCCCGGCGGCTATCGAGAGGTAGCCGGGGTCGATATAGTCCGGCCCCACCTTGAAGGGCTGCACAGAATAGCCCCTCTGCCGCATGCCGTGCGCGATGGCGCAGGCGACTAGCGTCTTGCCCACGCCGCTGGAGACGCCGGCGACGATGACACGCGGGATCCTCAACGCCGCAGGCGGCAGGGCGTTTTTTATTTAAGTCAATACCCCGTGTGCGGGGAGGGGGAGGCAATACTATTAGCACGGGCAGGCGGGGCGCGCCCACGCGCATGGCAGACGACGGGCTGGTCATAGTCTACACGGGGGGAGGCAAGGGCAAGACCACGGCGGCCCTCGGAATGGCGCTGCGCGCCGTCGGGCACGGCAAGCGCGTGTGCATGGTCCAGTTCATCAAGGGCTCGTGGCACTATGGCGAGCTCGACTCTGCGCGGCTCCTGGCCCCAAACTTTGAGCTTGTCGCGGCGGGGCGCGGGTTTGTTGGAATAATGGACGACACGAGCGACAGGGAGGTCCACGTCAAGGCCGCAGCCGAGTCGTTGAGCGAGGGCTCGAGGAGGGCCCTCTCCGGCAAGTATGACATTGTCATCCTCGACGAGGTCAACTATGCGACGAGCCTCGGGCTCGTCGACGCCGCGGACGTGCTCCGCCTCGTCGAGGCGAGGCCCCGCGGCCTGACGCTGGTCCTCACGGGCAACCGCGCCGACGAGCGCATCCTAGAGGCCGCAGACCTCATCACCGAGATGCGCGAGGTCCGCCACCCCTTCAAGCGGGGCATCAGGGCAAAGAGGGGAATAGACTTTTGATCCCCGCCCGGGGCGGCCCTGCGGGGCCGGATCCGGCCGCCTTTGCGCGTCAAGGTTAAATCCGGAGGCGATCGGGGGCCGCGCCGATGGCGCAAGAGCGCGAGATGCCGGTTCGCGGCGAGATAGTCCTCGCCACGGTCACGAAGGTGATGGACCACGGGGCGTACGTCTCCCTCGACGAGTACGGGGACATGCCCGGCTTTCTCCACATAAGCGAGCTCGCGCCGGGGTGGATACGCTCGGTCTCCAAGTTTGTCCGCGTGGGGGAGAAAAAGGTCCTTCTCGTAAAGCGCGTCAACGAGGAGCGCGCCGACATTGACCTTTCGCTCAAGCAGGTGTCCAACGACCAGCGCAAGAAAAAGCTCCTCGAGGTAAAGAGGTACGAAAAGGGCATGACGCTCCTAAAAAGCGTCAAGGAGAGGGCGTCGCTGTCAGACGATGAGGCCGGCGCGCTCGAGGACAGCCTCTACACAAAGGGCGACTCGATCTATGACGTGTTTATGGAGGTGGCCAGGAACGGGACCGCGGCGCTGGACTCGCTAAAGCTTGGCAAGGGGGTTCTAGACGCGATAACAGAGTCGTGCGCAAAGATAAGGCTACCGTCAGTGGAGATACGCGGAATCCTGAAGATAAGGGTTCCCACGCCAGACGGCGTTGACACGATAATAAAGGCGCTGCAGGGCGCCACCAAAAAGGGCAGCATGGCGAGCATAACCTACCTCGGGGCCCCAAAGTACAGGATCACCGTGAGCGCGCCGGACTTCAAGTCCGCAGAGAGGGAGCTAAAGCCCATACTTGCGGCAATACAGTCCAAGATAGGGAAAAAGGGGACGTACGAGTTTGCTCGAGAAGAGTCAAAAAAGGTCAGGGAGGAGTGAGGCATGCGGTTTGTCATGCGCCGTTGCGTCCCCTGCGGCAGGTACACCATGGGCGAGAGGTGCCCCAAGTGCGGCGGCGAGACGCGCTCGGCGCACCCGGCAAGGTTTTCGCCCGATGACAGGTATATGCGCTACAGGCTAGCCGAGCGCTATGGCCCCTCGTCGGGCCCGGCGCCAGGCGCCTCGTCGGGTTCGGCCCCGTCCTCGCCGCCTGATTCCCCGCCTGGCGCCGCGACGGGTTCAGGGCCAGCCTCGCCGCCCTCCGGGGCCGCCGCCTCCATGAACGGGATTGCCGAGATTGGGACTCGGACTGGCTCGGGCTCGGGCGGAACATAGTCCCTGTTTAGCTCATAGACGAAGACGCCGTTGATCCTCGAGTCGTGGTCCTCGTCGAAGGAAGGCGACGAGTAGGCCAGGCGGAGCGGGCCGTCGCCGTCGGCGGGGAGGAGGACGTCCTTTTCATAGATGGAGACAAAGCCCGGCTGCCACCTCACCGACTTGAGCCCCGTCGCGAGGTTGCCGTATGTCACGTGGCTAAAGGGCGTCATCATGCCAAAGAGCGTCTCGTCGAACCTGGGCCTGGGGCTCACAGAGTCGCCATAGAGATAGTCGGCCTCGTCGACGCCGGCTATGCGCGCAAGCCACACGCGCTTGGTCTCGTCGCCTCCCCCCGAGAGCGTGTAGAGCGGCCTCTCCTCGGTCCCGACGTTGCGGGCCGCAATGTAGACGACGGCATAGTCGACTCCCAGCTCGCCCATGCGCTCCCACGCCTCGGCCGGCTCGCTGTAGAATATCTGCGCAATGTTCTGTATCTTGCTCGTGGAGATGGTCAGGTTGTCGACGAGCGTCGTGCGCTCGCCGAGCGTCTCGATCCAGTAGCCATAGTCCCACCACGACATGACTATCGAGTCCGGCGGCGTCTCCTCGCGGAGCCACTCTAGGGCAAGGGGCCAGTCCTGCGTCGAGATCTGGAATATGGATCCCCCGTTGAGTATGGGCGGGGGGTTGCTCACCGTGCTCACCCAGTTCCCCTCCGCCGGCGTGGACATGGGGACGAGGAGCATCGCCACGACCACGGCGACAAAGCCCGCCTTTGCGCCGGCGCCGGCGCGCGCGTTTGAAAAGACGAGCGAGGCGAGTATGGCTATGCCAATGGACGCCAGGACGACCATCGCGACAGAGGAGAAGACGGCAAGGCGCGTAAAGGCCGACGCGACGTACACGCCGGCAAAGCCCATTATCACCGAGTACACGGCCATGTCCGTGCGCAGCGGTATTCCGTACGAGTCGAGGCGGTCGCGGCGCGACAGCAGCAGCCATGCGCCCACGCCCGCAAAGACCATGAGTATGGACATGAAAAAGAACGACTGGCGGAGCGTGAGCGAGACGTGCTCGGAGACAGAGTCCACGAGCGGGTCGATCGTGGTCAGGAAGGGGTTTACCGCGTTTAGGTAGCGAAAGCTCGGGAGGTCGAGGTATCCCGTCTGCGAGTTGGCCGCCAGGACCGCCGCGGCGGCGCCGACGACGCCAAACACGAGCAGGAGCGAGTTTCTTGCCGCCGAGGCCGGCGGGCTTGCGCGGCGCACGAGCACGCATGCGACCATGACGGCCGCCGGTATCGCCAGTGACGCGCCGCCGAGGCCAAGCACAAAGGACGCGCCAGGCCTCTCAAAGGCCGCAGACGAGGCCAGGAGGACGCCCACAAAGAGCGGAACCGCCCAGAGCAGGAACGAGTGGTCACGCCTCACAAACGGCAGGACCATGAAAAACAGGCCCATCGGTATGATAAAGAACTGCGTTCCGCCCCACGCCGATAGTGCCATCGACATTACGATTCCGGCGCCGGCCAGGCGCAGTGCCGCCTCGCGCCTGCCAGACGCGGTGATCCCGCTAAGGAACAGGTAGACGCCGATCACGCCGTAAAAGAGGCCGATCGGCTCGGCCTTGAACCACCCGATCGGGCCGCGTATTATTATGGGGACCGACACGGCGTAAAAGAGCGACGCCAGCAGGCCCGCCGTGGTGCCGGCTAGCACGCGGACCAGCGCAAACACGGCGATTCCCGTCAGGGCCCCGAGCACGAGCGGCAGGACGATCACAAAGTCCAGCAGGCTAGAGCCCCCGCCAAACGCCCCGTACAGCGCGGCGGCCGTGGCGTGCTGCATGAACTGCGACGTGCGGGATATGTCGCGGCCGTCCGGGTGCCAGCTGAGCTCGTCGTGCCACCCGCCATACGCCTCGAGGCCGTTCTCGACGAGGAACTCGGTGGCTCGATAGTTAAAGAACGGGTCAAACTCGTGGAGCGTAAAGCCGTACTCGGCCGGCTGGGCCCTGATCAGGGCAGACACCGTAAACGAGGCGGCCAGCACGGCGATCACCAGCAGGTGGCGCGCCTGCAGCTTGCGCGGACCAACGGCCAGGACCGTCCTCTCGAGCATTCCGGGGCGCGCGCCGCCGCGCAATGGTTATTAGTCTTTTGTGGGATTTGGGGGGCGCGGGCGTCCCCTAGGGCGCGTACCTGCCGCGAAGGCGCGCCGTGGCCACAATGTGGCCCCGCATCGAGGACTCGAGGCTGTCCCTGGCCGCCCCTGGCTCTAGGTCCAGCTCGGCGTCAAGCGCATACAGCGAAAAGACATAGACGTGCTCGCGGTCCGGCGGCGCCGGCCCGCCATAGCCCACCTCGCCAAAGTCCGTCCTGCCCTCAACGGCCCCCGCCGGCAGGCCGCCGGCGATCTCGGCGGTGCCGGCGCCGATGTTCCACGCCGTCCAGTGGACCCACTGCTTGCCGACTGCCGCCACGGCGTCAGGGTCGTCCATGACTATGGCAAGCGACCTTGTGCCCCCGGGCACGCCAGAGATGGAGAGCGGCGGCCTCTGTCCTCAAAAAAGAGGCGCAGCGTGTCGGCCAGCGGGCGCGTCGGCGTCTCGCAGCCCCACACATAGCCCGTCCAGTCATTGGCCGCGTGGATCGGTATGTCCGCGTACCACCAGGCGTCGCCCAGGCGGAGAAACTGGACATAGCCGTCCCTGGCGGCGTCGTGGTTTGTGAGCTGCATAAAGTTCTCTGTGCCGTGGCTGAGGCCGTCCATCTCGCGCAGCGCGCCGGCAAGGTCGATCGGCCTCTCGCGCACGTGGCGCGGGCCGTTGACCAGGCTATAGGTTATGTTTTGGTGCTTCGAGGCCGCCTCGGCGGTCGCCTGTGCGGGCACGGGATCCACGAGGACTGCGGCCTGGCGCGCGCGGCGGCGCGCGGCCATCGCGGCGGCGCCCGGAGGGCCTGGGGGAGCCCCCGCCGGCGGCCACTGGAGCGCAGGGACGGCGCGCACCTAGAGCCCCCCCATCTCGGCAGGGTGGAGCGCGGCGATGCCCACAAACGAGCAGGCCTGCAATAGCATGCGGTCAAACGTGACGAGGACGAGGTCGAGCGAGGAGCAGACGGCCACGATCAGGTTGTCGCCGGCGTGGCACACTGCATAGCGCGAGCGTATCTCGCCGGCGTGCCTCCTGTGCGCGGCCCCCGTGACGGCGACCGAGACGCGGCGGCCAAGGAGGCGCTCCACCCTTGCCAGGACAGTCCGGGCCCCATGCCCGCGCACGCGTCGGACCTCAGAGAGGACCGTGTCGGGCAGGACCACGCCGGCCCGCTTGCCCCTCAGGGACGAGCGCAGCGACCTCGCCAGGCCGGGCCTCTCGAGCATTGCTATCACCACGCACGTGTCCAGGGCGATCGACTGTCCCATGCCTGCCAGATCGGGCAAGGTTTATTATGTATCATTGTCATAGTGTGCATACTGAACATACAATGGGGCTGGTAAGGGCACGCGTCCACGTGGCGCCAGTGGGGTACGAGATTGACCGCATAGTCTTGCCCGCAGTGGAGCTAAAGGCCGAGCGCGTGTGGCTGCTCGTCCACGACAAGCCAAACGAGGACAGGGCCACGGGCATAATCGAGCGCGTCGCCGCGGCCCTAGAGGGCGAGGGGATCGCCGTTGCCCGCGAGGCCCATGACCGGCGGTCGCTCTTTGGGATCATCAGGGCCGTCAGGGGCATACTCGAGAGGGAGGAGGGCAACGACGTCTTTGTGAACCTCGCGTCGGGCTCAAAGATACAGGCCGTGGCCGGCATGATGGCCGCAATGATGTTTGGCGAGGGCAGGGGCGTCAAGCCGTTCTACGCCGAGGCCCGTGACTATGCCGGCTTTGAGGGCGAGCCGGCCTCCACGGGCATAAGGGAGATCGTCCCGATACCCTCGTACGAGATCAGGATTCCCGAGGAGAGGCTTGTCAGGACGCTCGGCATCATGGCCGAGAGGGGCGGCAAGATCACAAAAAAGGAGCTCGCCGAGGCGGCCGACAGGCAGGGGATCATAAGCGTGGGCTCGACGGGGGCCAACTACTCGCAGGCCAGGTTTGCCATGCTTGACAAGGGGATAATACGGCCGCTGGAGGCGTGGGGGTTTGTCGAGGTCAAAAAGGTGGGCAGGAACCGCTGGGTCTCGCTCACCGAGGAGGGCAGGAACGCCACGGAGATCCTCCTCTAGGGGGCCCCACGGGCGCAGGGGGCGGCCAGGCGCGGGCGCCCCCGCGCAGGGGGCCTGTTCCTGGGAGCCCCGCCCACGCCTGGGCCCAGGTGCGGATTTCAGAGCTGATGGACAAATTTAATAACTAGTATTTTCATGGCAAGGCGAGGATATGGAGACGCGTCAGGCGCAAAACTCCCGCATGGCCGCCTTTGGGGGCGCCGCACGGCACCCGCAGGCGCCAGAGTCGAGGTGCGCGTATCACGGGACCCGCTGCCTGGTCCAGTGCGAGGGGGAGGGCGAGATTGTGTGCAGGGTGTTTGGGAATGTCGTGGGGAGGATAGAGTGGGCAGGAGCCTCCTCGCACGAGGATGACGGGCGCACTGCCCCCCTGCGGGGCGCCGCAGGCGTGCCGGAGCTTTTAGGGACCGCAAGCCCGAGGCTGCGCGGCAAGGCAAGGGTCGTGTACGGGAAGGGCAATGCGGACCGCGTGTGGCGCCAGAGGATACGCCACATTGCCGAGCGCTTTGGGATCATGGAGTCCGTGAGGAGCGAGGTGGAGTTTGTCTTTTCCAGGCTCAGGCGCAACACGGGCCACCGCCCGTCACACATACTGTTTTTCGCCTTTTACAACACGTGCCGCGAGAGGGGCGCATGCGTCATAAACGAGGCCGACCTGCGGGCCGCCATCGGGGACTGCTGCAACCTCCGGAGCACCCACAGCGCCCTAAAGATATACGGCATGCTCGCAGTCGACGCGAGGAGGCTCGGCCTCTACAGCGGGTACAGTGCGCCTGGCTTTTACTTTAACACCTTTCTCAACGCGGCGTCGAGGAACCTTGGCCTCGACGGCCGTGACAGGGAGATGCTGTGGAGGAAGGCACGCCAAAAGTACTCGACGTTCCCGGCCTCGATGAGCGAAAAGAACCGCACGAGGGGCACTTTTCGCGCCGTCCTGGGAAACCGCGTCTTTGATTCCGTGAGGGGGGACGTCAGGTATTGAGCGGCAAGGGCGGCGAGCAGGGCGGGCTTCGAACCCTCAGGATAGACGAGCTGGAGGGGGCGCCCGTCCACATACACATGCATTCGCGCAAGCAGACCGCGCACGTCTCCGCTGACATCGCCAAGAATGGCACGGAAAAGACCGTGGTGGTGGCGACCCTTGGCGACCACAAGTACATAATCGACGGGCACCTCATAGTCGAGGCCCACCGCAGGAGCGGCAAGAAGACCATAGCCGCAAGGGTCCACAAGGCCAAAAGCGAGCAGGAGGTGATCGCGATGCACGTGCGCCACAACATGAACGCGCCCCCAAACCCCGTGCAGCTCCTGCGGGCCATAGTGTACATGAGAAAGCTCAACGACAGCGACGAGTCGATATTGGGGCGGCTGAGCATGAACAGGCTCACGTCGAGGATACTGCAGTTCACGGTGAACGAGAGCGCTCTTGACGAGCTGGGGTGCCTGATCAAGGACCTGTCGGCCGTCTACTATGAGGTGCACCACACGTTTCCCATGTCGCTCCTAGAGTGGGTCTTTAGGCAGCACGTGGACTCGCAGCACGACGCCGCCATTGCGCTTCGCGAGATTGTGGGCGAGACGAGCGGCGGGTCTGAGCACAGGTTTGTGTGGCCCACCATGATGGAGGCCCGCATCAGGCAGACGCACAACAGCAGGAAGGACGTCGTCGAGGAGGAGCCCGTGTCTGTCACGCTAATGACGCGCAGCGAGGGGACGCGGGGCAGGCCCGCGCGCGGCGACGGGGAGGAGGCAGGCGCGCCGGAGGAGGGAACCATGGTCGAGGCCGGCTCCAAGGCGCCCGCAGGCAGCAGGAGGATAGCATTCAAGTGCCCGCACGGGTCGACGATCTATGTCGACTCAAAGATGCGCGCATACCTCCTGGAGGACTCGGAGGGCGAGGGCGTGGTGTACGCAAGGCGAATAGACGGCGAGGAGGGGATATACCAGGTGCCCGCAAGGTCCATAAAGTTCATGCGCGCAAGAAAGGGCGTGATCCACATTGGCGAGTTCAAGCCGTCAGAGCTGGAAAAGCTGGTTCCAGAGCTAAAGAGGAGAAAGCTGCATGTGTGCATCCTCAGTTCAGAGAAGCTTTGAGGACGGGACGTTTGTCCCCGCCTCGCGAGGCGCGCGCACGAGCGGCGCCGGCGGGCTCTTGGGCGTCAGGGGGGTGAAGCTCGGCGGGCGCCTGCACAGGCTCCTCATCCTGCTGCTCGTGGGCGAGAGCTCCGGGACTTCAAGCATGGCAGTCCTGCACGGCGAGATGCGCGGGTTTAGGGGCTTTCGCGACATGATGCGCTCGACGTGCCTTGTGGAGGTTGAGAGGTGCGCAGGCCGCGCGGACATGCCCGAGGGGTTTGTGCTGCTGACTGACGCGCGCGGGATGGGAATCCCCGTGCCCGGCGACCGGAAAAAGATGGTCTGCATGAGGCTCACCCCTGCGGGCCGGTGGGCGGCGTTTGCGCTGCGGTGGCGCCTCAGCCCCTTTGCGCTGTGCGTGGCCTCGGTTGTGAGCTCGTACGGCGCACAGAGGCCAGAGAACGCCACGGTCTGCGGCGACGGGTGCGCATGCCATGCCGGCGTCAGGCGCACAAGGGCAGTCATGTCCATCCCGTGCACCGCAATGATGTGCGCCCGAAAGTTTCCAGAGTGCAGCAAGACCAAGATCATGCGCGCCCTCTGGGAGCTCGAGGGGCAGGGGATGATCACGGTCAACAAGAGCATGCGCTGCGCCATAATATCCCCGGACCACGCGCACCCGCTCTTTGCGCGAAACTCCCACGTCCTCTCGTCCCTGCACGCCGTCATTGACGAGCGCGACACGCTCGAGGGCGCCTCGCGGCTGATCACGTGCGCGTGCGCGGCGGGGGACGCGGGTTGCTAGACGGGGCCGCCGCAGGCGCCGTCCTGGCCGCGTCCATGGTGGGAGTGGCGGCGCTCTATGACCTGCGCGAGCGCGGAATCCCGCACTGGGCCCTGGCGCTCATGGGAGTCGCGTGCGCGGCGTTCCTCGCCGTGCGCTGGGCCGCGCAGGGGGCGTGGCCGCAGCCGCACGACGCCGCGTGGATGGGCGTCGCGTGCGCCGTGGGCGCCATGTCGCTGCGCGGCACCCTGGTGGCCAGGGGGGACGCGGCCATGATCGCCATCTCTGGCGTCCTGGTCCCCAGCGCGGCGGGGATTCCCGCCCTTCCCGTGGCCATGCTCGTGGCCGCCCTGGCCGCCGGGGCCGCGCACATTGCGCGCACCGTCGTGCCAAACCTCGCCGAGCTTGCGCGCACGGGGAGCATATTTGGCGGCGTTGACGAGCCGGCGATCCGCAAGGCCGCCGCGCTCCTCGTGGTCCGCCGGAGGAGGCGGGGCGAGAGGTTTTGCTTTGCGGGCGAGGTGACGCGCGGGGGGCGCAGGAGGCTGGCCCTCCTTCCCGGCCCGCCGGACTCGGCGGAGATCATGGCCCGGACAGAGTATGTCATATCCGTGATCCCGCTAATGGTCCCGTATTTTGCCGGCTCGTGCGCCGTCGCCGCAATGGCCATCCTCCTGGCCTGACGCCGTGGCGCCGCCAAGTTCCTGCGCCGTGGAGAGAATGAGGCCAAGCACGCCCTCGACCCTGTCTAGCACGTCAAGCGCGAGGCGCACGAGCTCGCGCTCGCCTGATCCCCTGGCCTGGGCGCGGATATAGTCGCGCGTGTGCGCGCGAGTGGAGCCCATGCCGTACATCTCTGAGAGGACGCATGCCGAGAGCTGCGCGACGGCCTCCTGGATGGGATCCTGGCCGCCCTTTAGCGCGCGCCCCGAGCGCGCAAGGACCATGCTGTCTGCGGCGTGGCTTATCTCGTGAAAAAAGACCCAAGGGCTCTCGGTGCCGAGGTGTATGGTGTTCGAGCGCGCCTCATAGCTTCCAAGGCTCGACCCGCTCGGATCCACCTGGTACTTGACCTGTATGCCCCACTTTGCGGCGACGCCGTGGAGCGGCGGCGGGCGTGCGGGCGCGTACTCGGGAAGCGCGTCGCCCACCGTGTCCTCGACGCGAAACTCCGGCTGGCACCCAAACCCGCGGATTCTGCGCAGGACGGCAGGATCAGACCCGCCGCGGACCGCGCGCGGCTCCACCGAGAGGCCGCATGCCGCGCACTCAAAGAGGCCCGATGGCCTTGCGTAGCGGAGGTGCGCCTCGCGCGCGGCGCCCTTTGCGCAGTGCGCGCACGAGTACGCATAGAGCGGCTTTATGATATAGATTGCAGACCTGCGCGCGATGACCCTGCGGTTGACCCTGTTCCACTGCGCGACGTTCCTGGCGTCAAACGTGCCCTGCCCCACCATGAGCACGCGGTTCTTGAGGGACCATGACATGCACGGGCGGTTGTCGTTGGGGTCCTTCAGGATGGCCACCTTGCTGATGGTCTCGGTGATCCCCCCGCTCTTGAACTCGTCAACAAGGCGGCGCAGGACGAGGTCGGCGCGGGGCGTGTTTCCCGAGGGCCTCGCGCGGGGCGCGGGCTTGCGTGTCCTGCCCATCGACGTACCCGCGCGACGCCGAATTTAAGCCCGCCGCGGCCCGCGCGCGCGATCAGTTTTATAATTGGCAGTGCGGGGCGCGGCGCAATGAGCCGCAGCTCCATAGCAAAGAGGCTCTGGTCGGGCAGGAGGAGGAGGCCCAGGGACGACGGTGCCCTCGACGAGCGCAAGGTCGAGAGGATGGACGGCAGGGGGTTTGTGTGGATTGACCTGCAAAACCCCGACAGGGAGAACGTCGAGAGGCTGGCCGCAGAGTACGGCTTTAACGCCCTGAACGTGGAGGACTGCCTGACAAAGTTCGAGCTTCCAAAGCTGGACGCGTACTCTGACCACATGTTCCTCATACTCCACTTTCCCCCAATCGTGGCAAAGGAGGCCATACCAAAGCACAACCAGCTCTCGATATTCGTGGGCAGGGGCTTTCTCATAACGGTCCACCAGGGAAACCTAAAGCCCCTCGTCGACCTGGTGAGGGCATGCAAGGGGGGCATTGACCCCGAGAGGCGCGATCGCCTCATGTCAAGCTCCACGGCCGTCCTCCTCCACGAGATAATCGACGTGCTAGTGGACGACCTGCTCCACACGCTGCGGCGCGTGATGGCAAACCTTGACGACATAGAGGACGACGTCTTTGACGAGAGCAAGTCAGTCGCAAAGGACATCCACGTCCTCAGGCGCGAGATCACCGTCCTGCGGAGGATAGCCAGCCCCCTAAAGCGCATAGTCCTCGGGGCCGCCAAGAACATTGCGAGCTACTCTCCGGGAGAGGACCTCACGCTTCACTTTGACGACGTGATAGACCACATTGACAAGGCCATAGACACGCTCGAGGAGTCAAAGGAGACCATGGAGATTTACAAGGACACCGACTTTGTCCTAAGCACGGAAAAGGCCAGCAAGGTCCTCGCCGTCCTGACCATCATATTCACGCTGGCCATACCCGCCACCGTGATAGGGACGTTCTATGGGATGAACGTCAGCCTTCCCGGCGGAAGCGGCGACTCTGGGGGCGGCGGCCCGCACACGACGTTCCTCCTTGTCATACTGGCCTCAGTCGTGCCCGCCGGCATAATGTACCTCTACTTTAGAAGGCTCGGCTGGATTAGCGGCTAGGGGTCAGGGCAGCCGTCGGCGTCTGAGACGCCGTCGCGGTCCTCGGCCTCGGCGGGGCACATGTCCGCCGTGTCCGGCACGCCGTCGGCGTCCGAGTCGAGGAGGTGGCGCATCTGCTCGGGCGTCGTGTCGGGGCAGCCGTCGTGGTCGCGGTACTTGTTCCACGTCTCTGGCGCCGCGGGGCAGAGGTCCACGCCGTCGGGTATGTTGTCGCCGTCCGTGTCAGACCTGGTCGGCTCTAGCGGGCCGGCCGGTATCACGTCGGGGCAGCCGTCGCCGTCGAGGTAGCCGTTGGGCGTCTCGGGGGCCGTGCGGCACTGGTCAAGCCTGTCATCGAGGCCGTCACCGTCGGTGTCGGGGTATGAAAAGCCGACCCGCTCGGTCGGGGCCTCGTCGGGGCAGCCGTCGGCGTCCTCAAACCTGTTGTGCGTCTCGGGCTCTAGCGGGCACTCGTCGTCGGGATCCGGCACGCCGTCCGAGTCGGCGTCCCCGCGCGGCGCGACGCCGTCGGGGCAGCCGTCAAAGTCGTTGACGCCGTTGACCGTCTCGCGCAGCGTCGGGCACACGTCAGAGACGTCAATGATGCCGTCGCCGTCGGTGTCTGGTATCTGGCTGCCCGCAAGCACGGTGTCAGGGCAGCCGTCGCCGTCCTCGTGCATGTTGTACGTCTCAAACTCGCCGGGGCACTCGTCGGCTGTGTCCGGGATGCCATCAGAGTCCGAGTCCATCGAGGCCGACGGCGCATAGGGCGCAATGTCGGGGCAGCCGTCGGCGTCGTGGAACCCGTTGTAGCGCTCTGCGGCCATTGGGCACCTGTCGGCGTGGTCGGGGATGCCGTCCCTGTCGGTGTCACCCGTCTGCGAGGCGCGCTCGATCATGGTGTCCGGGCAGCCGTCCCAGTCAAGGTAGCCGTTGGCCGTCTCTTCCTCCTCTGGGCACTGGTCGCGCATGTCCGGCACGCCGTCGCCGTCGGTGTCAGCGGGGCTGTACTCGGGGGCCTGCGCGACCGAGCTGTCATCAGGGCAGCCGTCGGCGTCGTCTATGGCGTTGTACGTCTCAAAGGACGTCGGGCACTCGTCTACAGAGTCCGGCACGCCGTCGCCGTCCGTGTCAGCCGAGACGGCGTCGGGGTCAGGGCAGCCGTCCGTGTCGGCTATGCCGTTGATCGTCTCGGCCCTTGACGGGCACGAGTCGGCCGCGTCAAGAATGCCGTCGCCGTCGCTGTCAGGCGCGATGAACTCGGTCTCCTCCCCGTCGGGGCAGCCGTCGCCGTCGTTGATCCTGTTGAACGTCTCGCGCTCGCGCGGGCACTCGTCGACGTGGTCGAGGATGCCGTCAAAGTCCGCGTCGCCGCTGCGCGGGACCTGCGGGATGTCAGGGCAGCCGTCCTCGTCCATAAAGCCGTTGTAGCGCTCGCCTATGCCGGGGCACAGGTCGTCAGGGTCGGGCACGCCGTCATAGTCCGAGTCCGGCGCCGTGCTCTGCGTGTCATATCCCTGCGTGTCCGGGCAGCCGTCCCAGTCAAGGTACGAGTTGCGGTTCTCGGGCACGTTGGGGCACTGGTCCCACCTGTCCTCTATGCCGTCGCCGTCGGTGTCGGGAAACTCAAAGGCCGTGGCGGCTGCCACGACGTCGTCCGGGCACCCGTCGCTGTCCTCAAACCTGTTGTATGTCTCGGGCCTCGTAGGGCAGAGGTCATCAGGGTCGGCTATGCCGTCCGAGTCGGCGTCGCCGGCGGCCCTCGTCGAGTCTGGGCAGCCGTCCGTGTCCATGTAGCCGTTTACCACCTCGGGCGTGATTGGGCAGACGTCGACGATGTCAAATATTCCGTCTCCGTCGCTGTCGGGCGTGACCGAGCCGACGGCCACCGTGTCCGGGCAGCCGTCCTCGTCGTTGACCATGTTGTAGACCTCGCGGCTCAGCGGGCAGAGGTCGACATTGTCGGCGACGCCGTCGCGGTCCATGTCGCCGGTCAGCTCGACGGCGATCTCGTCGGGGCAGCCGTCAGAGTCGAGCAGCCCGTTAAAGATCTCGCGCTCCTCCGGGCAGTTGTCCTCAGAGTCTGGAATGCTGTCATAGTCCGTGTCGACTGCGCCGCGCGAGGTGAAGCCCGGCTCGTCGGCGCACCCGTCCCAGTCAAGGTACGAGTTGCGGTTCTCGGCCTCGTCGGGGCACTGGTCCCACCGGTCGTCTATGCCGTCGCCGTCGCTGTCGGGAAACTCGAACTGCGTGCGCTCCGTCTCGACCTCGTCGGGGCACCCGTCGCCGTCCATGAAGCGGTTGTATGTCTCCTGCTCAAAGGGGCACGCGTCGACGCTGTCCGGCACGGCGTCCTCGTCATTGTCCGTCAGTGGCACATAGTCGTCCGGGCAGCCGTCGCCGTCGAGTATGCCGTTGGGCGTCTCGGGCTCGTTTGGGCACGAGTCGAGCACGTCGATAAACCCGTCGCCGTCCGTGTCGGCCAGCGAGGCGCTGCCCCTCTCAACCACGACGTCCGGGCAGCCGTCCTCGTCAAGGTGCCTGTTGTAGCGCTCCTTTACGGTCGGGCAGAGGTCGAGGCGATCCTCGATCCCGTCGTTGTCCGTGTCGTACCACGGGACAAAGTCCGAGGGGCAGCCGTCGATCTCGCCGACGCGGTCCTCGAGGACGTGCGGGCACTCGTCTACAGAGTCCGGCACGCCGTCGCCGTCGATGTCAATCTCCGGCGCCTGCGCCATCGCGCCGGCGGGAAGCGACACGAGCAGCGTGGCGGCCAGCGCCATGATCGCCCAGCATCTGCCCATCTTCGCGGCGCTGCGCGCGCGCTTCTTTATTAAACTTCGCGGCCCCCCCGGGCCGGCCGCGGGCCGCACGCCCGGCGCCGCTCCGCGCTGGCCTGCCGGTGTCGCCATGCCCGTCATGCCCTAGCCCTCCGGAAACGAGTCCGGGCACCCGTCATCGTCGGCGAACTTGTTCCACGTCTCGGGCTCCGAGGGGCACTCGTCAGCAGAGTTGCGGATACCGTCATTGTCCGTGTCGGCCTGGTCGTCCGAGAGGGCAAGCTCGTCGGGGCAGCCGTCGGCGTCCATGTAGCCGTTGCGCGTCTCCTCCATCTCGGGGCACGCGTCGGCCCCGTCGGGCACGCCGTCCGAGTCGGCGTCCGGCGGGGGCCGGATGTCAGGGCACCCGTCATCGTCCATGTAGCCGTTGCGGTTCTCCGGGACCAGCGCGCACATGTCAGATATGTCGTCTATGCCGTCGCCGTCGGCGTCGTTGACCGCCGTCGCCGGCGTCTCGTCGGGGCAGCCGTCAGAGTCGTCGATCATGTTGAACGTCTCGAGCTGCGACGGGCATGCGTCCATGTCGTTTGGTATCCCGTCGCCGTCGGTGTCCGGGACGGTTCCCCTGTCGGGGCAGCCGTCCGTGTCGAGTATGCCGTTGCGCGTCTCGGGGACAGAGGGGCAGAGGTCGAGGCGGTCGGGCAGCCCGTCGCCGTCGGTGTCGGGGTTTTGCTCCCTGTCATCGGCGACAAAGTCGGGGCAGCCGTCGCCGTCCTCAAACCTGTTGTGCGTCTCGGGCTCCATTGGGCACTCGTCCCTGTCGTCGGGTATGCCGTCGACGTCCGAGTCGCCGACTATGGGATCAGAGTCGGGGCAGCCGTCCGTGTCTAGCACGCCGTTGCGGTTCTCTGGCGTTATGGGGCACGTGTCCACCGCGTCAAATATCCCGTCGCCGTCCGAGTCTGGCGTGTTGATGCCCACGGGCACCGTGTCCGGGCAGCCGTCCTCGTCGTCGACCATGTTGTAGACCTCGGCGACAAGGACGCACATGTCCACGCTGTCAAGTATCCCGTCAAGGTCCGTGTCGGCGGACGTTGTGAGGTCCAGCGTGTCCGGGCAGCCGTCCTCGTCGAGGTGGCGGTTAAAGTTTTCTCGGTCCTCCGGGCAGGCGTCCTCAGAGTCCGGTATTCCGTCAAAGTCCGAGTCTGCCATTGCGGCGTCAGACTCGGCGCCAGGCTCGTCGGGGCAGCCGTCGCCGTCGAGGTACGAGTTGCGGTTCTCGGCCTCGTTGGGGCACTGGTCCCACCTGTCGTCTATGCCGTCGCCGTCGGCGTCGGGAAACTCGAACTGCGCGCGCTCGTCCTCGACCTCGTCGGGGCAGCCGTCGCCGTCCATGTGCCGGTTGTAGGTCTCCTGCTCAAAGGGGCACGCGTCAACGCCGTCTGGCACCCCGTCCTCGTCGTTGTCCGTCGCCGGCGCCATGCCGTCCGGGCAGCCGTCGCCGTCGAGGATGCCGTTGGGGGTCTCTGGCGTCGTCGGGCACACGTCAAGCATGTCAATGACGCCGTCGCCGTCCGTGTCGACTGTGACCGAGCGCCCCGTGTCCGGCGCCCTGTCCGGGCAGCCGTCGGCGTCGAGGTGGCGGTTGTACGTCTCCCTGGCCGCGGGGCACTCGTCGACCCTGTCCTCTATGCCGTCGGCGTCAGAGTCCTGCCACTGGACAAAGTCCGACGGGCAGCCGTCGATCTCGCCCTCAAAGTCCTCGCGGACGTGGGGGCAGGAGTCGATCGCGTTTGGAACCCCGTCAGAGTCGATGTCAGAGTCCCCGTACTGCGCAAGGGCGCCGGCGGGGGCAGACGCCACGAGCGTCACGGCCACCAGCAGTGCCCAATAGCTGCGCATTACTGCCGATCGCCCCCGGTGCGGGATTATTAAACTTCTCGGTGGATTCGGCCCCGGGGCGCCCATGGGCGCGGCGCGGCCGCGCGGGGCCTGCGATCAGGCCGATCGCGCGGGCCCCTAGCCTCCCGGAAGCGTGTCAGGGCAGCCGTCGGCGTCCATGTACCTGTTTATCGTCTCGGCCTCCGTGGGGCACGAGTCGACCTCGTCGCGCACGCCGTCGCCGTCGGCGTCAGGCGGGCCGGCGGCGTCGGGGCAGCCGTCGGCGTCGCGGTCGCCGTCGCGGTCCTCGGCCTCGGCGGGGCACATGTCCTGCGCGTCGGGTATCCCGTCAGAGTCCGTGTCCACCACGGGCGGGCCGTCGCGCGACACGCCATCAGGGCAGCCGTCGGCGTCGCGTATGCGGTTGTACGTCTCCTCCTGGAGGGGGCAGAGGTCCCGCGAGTTCGGGATGCCGTCGCCGTCCGTGTCGGCCACAGTCGAGCCCCTGTCGGGGCAGCCGTCGTTGTCGTTGATCCCGTTGATAGTCTCGGGCCTCGTCGGGCACCTGTCCACGGCGTCGGGTATCCCGTCGCTGTCCGAGTCGGCGACGCGCCTCTCGGCGAGGACAGAGTCGGGGCAGCCGTCGGCGTCCTCAAACCCGTTGTACCTCTCTGGCTGGAGCGGGCACTCGTCGTCGGCGTCTGGGATGCGGTCAAGGTCCGTGTCCCTCTCTGTCGGCGGCCCGGCCGAGTCGGGACAGCCGTCCTCGTCCTCAAAGTTGTTAAAGAGCTCGCGCAGCTCGGGGCACTCGTCGACGGTGTCGGGGATCCCGTCATAGTCGGCGTCAAACGTGCGGCGCTCGTCGGGGCAGCCGTCCGAGTCGAGGTGGCGGTTCCACGTCTCGGGCTCGTCGGGGCACAGGTCCATCGAGTCCGGCACGCCGTCCGAGTCGGCGTCCGGAGCCGGCACCTCGTCGGGGCAGCCGTCGTCGTCCATGTGCGCGTTTATCGTCTCTGGCCGCAGCGGGCACGAGTCCACAAGGTCGTTGAGGCCGTCGCCGTCGGCGTCGTTGACGCCGCCGGGCGCGGCGTCCTCCGGGCAGCCGTCGGCGTCATCTACGAGGTTGAACGTCTCCGGGTCCGCGGGGCACTCGTCAAGCGAGTCGGGTATGCCATCGCCGTCAGAGTCCGCCGTCGTTCCCCTGTCAGGGCAGCCGTCGTTGTCCATAAAGCCGTTGCGGACCTCGGGTATCGAGGGGCACAGGTCAAGGCGGTCAGGCAGCCCGTCGCCGTCGGTGTCGGGGTTTTGCGTCCTGCTGCTGACCACGACGTCAGGGCAGCCGTCGGCGTCGTCTAGCTGGTTGTACGTCTCGGCGGCGTCGACGCAGAGGTCATCGGCGTCGGGTATGCCATCGCCGTCAGAGTCAGTCGCCGCGCTTGCCCCGGGCACCTCGTCGGGGCAGCCGTCTGCGTCAAGGAAGCCGTTCTGCGTCTCGGCCTCGTCGGGGCACGCGTCGAGGCGGTCGGCTATGCCGTCAGAGTCCGTGTCGGGGTCCGTCGCCTCGTCGGGGCAGCCGTCGATCGTCCCGCCTATCCTATAGGTCTCCGCGGCGTCGGGGCACGCGTCGAGGCGGTCGGCTATGCCGTCAGAGTCCGTGTCCTCAAACGGGACGTCGTCGGGGCAGCCGTCGGTGTCCATGTAGCCGTTGCGCGTCTCCGGCGAGAGCGCGCAAGAGTCCGAGACGTCGGGTATGCCGTCGCCGTCGGCGTCGCGCGGCTGCTGGGCCGGCGCCTCGTCGGGGCAGCCGTCGCCGTCGTCTATCATGTTGTACGTCTCAAATGACGACGGGCACTCGTCTAGCGCGTTGGGCACGCCGTCGCCGTCGGTGTCCAGCGTCGGCGCGCGGCCCCTGTCGGGGCACCCGTCAAGCTGCACGCCAGAGGCCGTCTCGGGCTGGTTTGGGCACAGGTCCATTCGGTCGGCGATTCCGTCGCCGTCAGTGTCGTGGATTATGCTCTCAATGCCCACAAAGTCGGGGCATCCGTCGGCGTCCTCGTGCCGGTTGTATGTCTCTGGCGAGTCGGGGCACTCGTCGTTGGCGTCGTCAATCCCGTCAGAGTCCCTGTCAAACACAGTCACGTACGGAGGTATGTCCGGGCACCCGTCTGCGTCCTCAAAGCCGTTGTAGCGCTCTGCCTCGCCGGGGCACTCGTCGATGTCGTCGGGCACGCGGTCCCTGTCGGCGTCAACGCCGATGCCCGACGTGTACGGCGGCCTCTCGTCGGGGCAGCCGTCAGAGTCAAGGAACCTGTTGTACGTCTCGGCCTCGTCGGGGCACGTGTCAAGCCCGTCGTGCACGCCGTCGCCGTCCGTGTCGGGAAGCGCGTCGGCGGCGGTGTCGGGGCACCCGTCCAGGTCCATAAACCCGTTCTGCGTCTCGGCGGCGAGTATGCAGTTGTCGACAGTGTCAATGATGCCGTCGCCGTCCGAGTCCGGCGCGGAGGACGCCAGGCCGGCGTCCCCGTCGGGGCAGCCGTCGGCGTCGTCAATCCTGTTAAACGTCTCCTCGGCGAACGGGCACTCGTCAAGCGAGTCGCGGATGCCGTCGCCGTCCGAGTCGTGTCCCGGCGCGGCCTCGTCGGGGCAGCCGTCAGAGTCCATGATCCCGTTCGGCGTCTCGGGCCGCGTCGGGCACGTGTCGATCCCGTCTGGAATCCCGTCGCCGTCCGAGTCGGCCGGCCCGCGCGCGGCTATGCCCGGCGCGGCGTCCGGGCAGCCGTCGGCGTCCTCGATGCCGTTGTAGACCTCCGCCGAGAGCGGGCACTCGTCGACGCCGTCGGCGATCCCGTCACGGTCCGAGTCGTGCCACTGCGTCCTCGGCGACGGGCAGCCGTCTGTCGCGTCGCCTATGCCGTCCTCGGGCAGGTTTGGGCACATGTCCGTGGCGTCCGGCACGCCGTCGCGGTCGATGTCAGGAACCAGCTGCGAGCCGGCCGGGAGGTGGGCCGGCGCGGCGGCAAGGACGGAGAGGAGCAGGATCGCGACGCCTAGCCTGTGGCCCTTCGCGGACATCACGGGGGGGCGCCGGCAGATGGGTTATTAAACTTAATACCGGATCCCGGCGGCCCCACGCGTGCGGGAGGCCCCGCGCGGGCTTGCCATAGGTTAAATTAAAGCGCGCCGCGCCGCGGCGGCGTCTTGAGCTGCTCGGGGGAGGTCGCAGAGCCCGAAGGCATAGTCCAGATCGAGGGCCTCAAGGCCGCGCGCCTGAGGCGCGCCAAGTATGGCATATCCGACCACGGGACCGTGGGCCTCTGCCACTGGACAAAGAGGTCCTTTAGGGGCCGCGGCACGTGCTACAAGCACTCCTTTTACGGCATATCGACCCACAGGTGCATGGAGTTCTCGCCGGCCGGGATGCACTGCCAGAACAGGTGCGTCTACTGCTGGCGGCCCGTAGAGTTTTACGACTCGATGGCCATCGAGGCCCCCAGGGCCGCAGACCCCGAGGAGATGATGCGCGGCCTCATGGCCGAGCGAAGGCGCCTCCTCATGGGCCACTATGGCGACGCGGCCGCAGACTCGGCCCTCATAGACGAGGCCCAGCTCCCGAGCCACTATGCGATATCGCTGTCTGGCGAGCCGACAATGTACCCCCACCTGCCGGAGCTCATAAGGCACCTCAAGTCCCTCGAGGCCACAAAGTCCGTCTTTTTGGTCACCAACGGCCAGGAGCCGTCGATGATACGGCGCCTGCGCGACGAGGACGCGCTGCCCACGCAGCTCTACCTCTCGGCAAACGCCGCAGACCGCGAGTCGTTCATGCGGATAAACCGCCCGCGCTATGCCGACTCTTGGGAGAGGTGGAACGAGACGCTCGGGCTGCTTGACGGGATTGGCACGCGGACGGTCATCCGCGTGACGCTAATACGCGGCCACAACGCCGACGCAAAAGGGCACGGCGCGTTTGCGCGCATGCTAGAGTCGTCTGGCGCGCACTTTGTCGAGGCAAAGTCCTACATGCACGTGGGCCGCTCTACGGAAAGGCTCGAGCGCGAGAGCATGCTAGAGATGGACGAGGTGCGCGAGTTTGCGCGCGGAATCGAGGTTCGCGGGCCCTTTGAGTTCATGGACGAGAGCGAGGTCTCCAGGATTGTCGTCATGCGCAACTCGAGGCGCCCGATCGAGCGCATGATTGCCGCGTACGCGTGAGCCACCCGGCGAGCATTCCCAGCGCGAGTGCCCTGTGCGAGACGCGCGACTTGTCTGGCATCTGCGCGTACGTCTCGGACGAGCCCTCGGGGACAAATATCGGGTCATATCCCCACCCGTCGCCCAGCTCGCCGTGCGCTATGGTGCCGCGCACGCGCGACTCAAAGACGCGCGGGGCCGGCGCGCCGGGCTTGGCGTACGCGACGGCCGCGCAAAAGCTCGCCGTTCGCGCGCCGCCCGCCATGGCGCGCAGGACCCCCGCGCACCCCATCGTGGCGTGGACGAACGCCGAGTAGGGGCCGGGAAAGCCGTTTAGCGAGTCGACAAAGAGGCCGGCGTCCTCGGCGATGACGGGCCGCGAGCAGAGCAAGAGCGCGTCGGCGGCCTTTTTCGAGGCGATCTCGCTCAGCGAGGGCGACTGGATCTCCACGAGGTCGCACTCGAGGCGGCCGAGGCTCAGCCCGTGGCCCCCAAGTATTTCGCTGGCCTCGGAGTACTTGTGATCGTTTGACGTCGCGAATAGCAGGTCAGGTGACCGTGGCATACCTTCCCCTCGCCTCAATGTCCGCAAGCGTCCTGGAGACGCGCGCAAACCTCTGCCTGCCCAGGGCCGGCGCGTACGCCGATGCAAATGACCGCCACGACTCGCGCGCGTCGGCGGCATGCGCGCTGTTGAGCGTCTCCTTGAAGAGGCGCAGGTCCACGGCGCAGTCCTCGTCGCGCCTTGTCCTCGAGGACAGGCCAAGGTCAAGCACAAAGAGCCTGCCGCGCGAGGCGACAAAGTTTGACGTCGTCATGTCGCCGTGGACGATGCCGCCGCGGTGGAGGCGCGCGGCTATCCGCCCAATGCCAGCGCAGGCGGCCGCAAGGCGGGAGGAGCGCATTGTCCCGACGACCGTGCCGCGTATGCGCTGCATGGCTATCGTGTGGCGCCTGACGTCAACGTCGAGGACGAGCGGGGCAGGCACGCCGAGGGCCTTGACGGCCGAGATCATCTGGGCCTCGCGGATTGTGCGCGCGTGGCGCAGCCTCGCGTCCAGGCTCGCGTCAATGTACGCGCGCGCTCGGCGGACCTTGATGACGGCCTCGCGGCCAGAGCGCTCTCCCAGGTATATGTCGGCCTCGGCCCCCCTGCACAGCAGCCTCATCGCGGCCCGCGCGCGCACGCGGCCAATTTAACGATTCCACGCCCGCGCGCGCACGCGGCGCGCCGCCTCGCCCAGGGCCCACGCCGGCGAGACGCCGCCGTGCCGCCTCGAGGCCCTCCAGAGCGCGGTGCCGGCCATCGCGGCGAGGGCCGCGACAAGCGCGCCCGTATAGTCCTGCCGGTAAAGCGCGGTGACCGAGACGTCGCCGTCCGCCGCAAAGGCCGCCGTGTTGCCCTCGACGGCGGCGCCCTCGGGGAGTCCCTCCCAGCCCTCAAAGACGCCGTACGCGAGAAGCGGCACGGCCTCGACGGGCTCGGCTACGAGTGTCACGAGCGAGCCGTACGCGTGCGCGCCGGCCCCGCTGACCGGCCCGCCCTCCACGCCGACTGTCACGCTGCGGTCATAGACGGCCCTGACCACGGTGTCCCCGCCCGTCGACAGCGCTATCGGGCCGCCGGCGTGACCCTCGCCGTTCACCGTCACCTCTAGCAGCGCGTACGAGCCCCCGTGCGACTGGGGAAACTCCACCTCGGCCGAGGCGAGGTCCCTGTACTCGCGCCTCCACGGCAGCGAGATCTCGCGCTCTGGCGCGGCGCCGTCGTGCGCGCGCGTGACGAGCGTGACGTTGCGCATTCCCAGGGCCCGCCCGTCGGTTCCCTCCGCCGAGACGTCAAGGATTGCATACTCCTCGACGGTCACGCTGAGCGTCTCGTGCGAGGGCTCGTATCCCCTCTTGGATGCGGTTATCGTCACGGGAAACGTGCCGGGAACGGCGGCGGTGACGTCTATTGACGTCGAGGCGCCCACGCGCTCCCAGGGGATCGGCGAGCTCACGTCGATGCCAATGTCCGGCGCGGAGGCTATGACGTCTATCCTGAACGGCGTGCCCGTGCGCGCCGTCGCCGCCGACGCCCTCACGTCAAGGCCGAGCGTGTTGGCAAAGACGGCGACAGAGCCCTCGTGCGCCCCGTGCTCGGCGAGAACCGACAGCGTGACGTTGCCGGACCGCTGCGCGCTCATCCGGCGCGCGCCCCAGTCCACGTCCAGGCCGCTTGCCGCAACCGCCGCCTCGCCGGCCAGCGAGAGCGGCGTACCGAACGAGTCGACCAGGTGCATCGCGAACGGAAACTCCTCGTGGAGGTGCACGCTCTGCGGGAGCGCAAGGTCGACGCCGGCCACGACGCCGGGAATCGCAATCTCGGCGGTCCCGCGCCCGAGGCCCGGCGCCGTCGCGGTGACCCGCGTGCTCGCGCCCAGGTCGGCCCTGAGCACGGCCGAGTCGCCGGATATGCGCAGCGTGCGCTCGGGGATGCCCGCGCCGGCTACCGTCGCCTCGACGGGGCGCCCAAAGGCCTCGCGCGCGCCGACGAGCGCCCCGCCTGGCCCGGCGACAGAGACGAGGGCCACGTCCTGCATGCCGCCGCCAGGCGCGACGCGCAGGGGGACGACGCGCAGCGAGTGCCCCGGCTGGCTGGGCGGCGCGGCGCTAAAGTTGGCAAGCGCCGTGCCCACGTTGGTCGCAGTGGCGGCTAGCGTATAGTTGCCCACGTCGCGCGCCAGGACGCCAAAGCTTGCCGCAAACGAGCGCAGTGACCCGTGCAAAAGCTCGACGGAGGCGTCATAGTCGACGCCGGGCGGCGAGACGGACAGCGACACGCGGCGGCCGTCGGCCTCCATGGGGTGGCGCACCGCATGGCACTCTGGCACCCCGTCCCTCTCGGGGCAGTCCTCCCCGGTGCCCTCGTCGTCGCCTGTCCCCTCGCGCGCGTCAATGGCCGCGGCGCACGCGCCGTGCGCCGCAGAGTCGTGGTACTGTGCGACAGTCAGCGTCGCGGGCCCTGAGGTGAGCGATGGGTGGACCCACGCGCGCATGCCGTCGACCTCGGCGCCCGAAGGCGCGGCGGAGCACTCCCCTGGCGCCGGCTCGAGGCCCCCGCTGTCAGCGGCCGCGTCCTCGCCCTGCGCGGCGACGTTGGCAGAGTATGCCGCGCCCACGAGGACCCTCGCCGTGGCGGTCCCCACGTCCGGAACCGTGGCCGTGATCGTCGCCTCGCCGGCCTCGCGCGTGTAGACGGTCCCGCTCGCCACGCCCCCGCGCAGGCCCAGCGCCGCGGACTCGGAGTTCTCCGGGGACACCGGGAGAAACCCCGCCACGCGCGTGCTGTCCGTGTGGACCTGCCCCGCGAGGACCCCGTGGCGCGAGTGCGGGCGGCCGCCCTCCTCGAGCCACACCGTATAGGTGGCGTGGCCGTCCTCTCCGGCGTGCTCTGGCGCGACGCCTATTCGCAGCTCCACGTCCCGCCTCTCCTTTGTGATCGCCTGGCCGGCCGCCTCGAGGCCTGTGGCGTGCGCGTGCAGCAGGCCGTCGCCGTTGACGCGCACGGCAAGCCTGGCGTGAAACCCGCCCTCCGGGATCACCGCGCTGGCCGGCGCCTCGAGCGAGCCGGCGGCCTCGAGGCGAACCCCCGTCTCGGAGGCCACGCGGGCCGGCGCGCCGTTGGCGTCTAGCGCAAAGACGTACGCGGTGACCTCGTCGGATATCGTGCTGTTTGAGGCCATGACGACCTCTAGGCGCGAGGGGACGCTGTTCTGCGAGTATATGCGGGACTCGGCGCTCACGAGCGGCCCGCTTATCGACGCAAAGACGCCCACGGGATCCGCGCCGGCAAGGAGGGCGCGCAGGCCAAAGATCGCGTGGTTGTCGCCGGGGTGGATGATCGCCTCGCGGTCCACCTCGAGCGACTCGGGGTCGCCGGAGGTGAGGAGTATGCGCGCGCCCTGCGCGCGAGCCTCGGCGGCCACCACGACGCCCTCGTACTCGTGCCCCTCGAGCATCGACGGCGGTATCCAGATGGTCGCGCTGGGGGCCTCGGAGCCGGCGCCCGTGACCGTCAGCGCAAACCTCCCCACGGCCGGCGCGTGGCCGTCGGCCTCGGCCTCTACGCGCAGCGTCATGGCGCCGGCCTCTGCTGCGCCCCACTCGATGGAAAACGTGCCGTCGGCCCCCGTTGTCGCCTCGCCGCACGTGCAGTATGCCGAGCGCGGGGCGTCGAGGAGCTCGAGGCGCAGGCGCGCCTCCCCGACGGCCCCGTCGCCCGAGAGCGCGCGCAGCGTGAGGGACTGCGGGCTGGATCCGGCCTCGTGGGAGCGATCGCCGTCGGCGGCAAGCGAGAGCGGGGCCGGCGGCGCGTCGGCGGCGTCCTGCGCGAGCGCGGCGTGGGGCGCGCAGAGCGCAAGGGCAAGCGCGGCGCACGCCAGGCGCGCGGTGCTAGCCAACAATGATGCTCCCGCCGTGGATGTTGGCAGTGGCGCTAGCCTCGCTTGAGACGTGGACAGTGGTGGTGCCCCATCCGCACCACGACCTAAACGTGGCCGACGCAAAGGGGTGCTCGGCGTATATGTTGGCGTGCACGTGAAACTCGACAAAGTCTCCGACAGAGACGTCGTTTACCACGACCGTCTCGTCGATTGCCACTCGGTCGTACTGGAACGTGGCGCGAGTGACGCCAAACCCCTCGCCGTTCACGGTGCTTGACCTGGTGATGGCGGGATTGTAGTCGACGATCCTGTTGCTCTCATAGACGAGCTCGCCGTTCTTGTAGGCCGTTATCCACCCCGTGAGCGGGTCGCGCACGCACGTGCGCACCGTCCGCGCGGCGTGCTCGTGCTCAATGTACGCGGTTCCCGACATGGTCGAGCTGATGATGGCGACTATGGGCAGGTCAGAGGAGGCGATCGCGTACGCCGACGTGCCGGCGGACGCGCCTATGCTCTGGATTGGGCCGTCAACGGAGGCGCGCGACACCGTGCTGGTGGAGGCCGGAATCACCCTCACGTTGCTGCCCCCCAGCGCGTCCGAGTAGCGCAGGGCCGCGTCGACGCCGTTGATCCTCATGTGTATCGAAAAGTGCCCCGGTATTACGGGAACCCAGATTCGGCCCCCGTCTCCGGCGCCCGCAGAGTACTCGCCGTCAAGATACTCCAGGCGCAGGCCAGTGCCGTCCCTCGTGCGGACCTCGACGTCGCTGACCGTGACGGTTCCCGTCACGGGCACCTGTGCCCACGTGTGGACCGTGTAGACGCTGTCCCCCTCGCCGGCGACCCTGACGGACTCGCCGGCGCGCGGGTCAAAGACGACCGTGCTAAAGGCGCCGCGGTACGACGCCGAGTCCGGGTATAGGCGCAGCGTGAACGAGCCCGGCAGGCCGTCCACGAACGGGATTGTGCCACGCTCGGTCGTGATCCCCGAGTGGAGCGCCCGCCCGTCGAGCTCCATAACGTACGGGACCGACGGCGTGAGGCCGCCTATGGAGTCCCCGGAGACGGCGCTGAGCGTGACGGGTCCTGCGCGTGTGGTGACTAGGAGGTAAAGGTGTCGCGCGTGCTGATCCCTCTCCGGCACCACGACTGTCGTGGCCACCGTGTCAGACGCGAACGTGCGCTCGGAGACGTAGGGCCGGTCCGCAATGACGCAGAATGAATTGTCCCACGCGACCCGAGCAAACGTCCAATACGGCGGGTATCTCGGATTGTTCGTCACATGCGTCAGGATCGTTTGGCGCGGATCTATTGCGTTAAACGTAACCTCCGCGAGGCTCACATAGTCGTCGTTTCCTGAAGTTCCCTCCCTGAAGGACATTATTGGAATGCCAAAAAACTGGTCGCCGCCTTTATACTGGCTATCCCCAACATCCCTTGTTACAAGGCTCGGCTCACCTGCGGCAGAGACGATGATGTGCGGGTAGTGGGTTTGTGTCCAGGTGCTGAACACAAGGAATATCCCCAATTTTGAGTGCGATACCCAGCGCTTTATTATAGGCACTGGCGTGTCGTCGTTCACCGCGTGGAGGCGAGAATTCGGCGGGGAGGCCTGTGACACCAACAGCTTGGAGGACATGGCCGGCCCGTACGCAACATGTGCGCGGGAGCCGTCGCGCAGGAGCAGGCCCGAGCCCGGCATCTGTAGCGATGTAGAGTTGTACTGCACAGAAAACTCCCCGTGGTGAAATCCATACAAAAACGTGTTGGATCCGTGAAGGAAATTACGATGGTAGTCGCGTAGTGCGAGATGCTCGCTTAGGCCTATTTGGGTCGCGTGCCCCGAGACTGTAGTAGGCATCCTGTGGACTAGGGACCAGTAGTGAATGTGGATGTTGCGATCTTCAATCGTGCCGGACTTTGAGCGTGTGACAGTATGTGGCGTTAGCTCGAGTTCTGGAGCCGGGCCAGAGTAGATCAAGTATGCCCCAAACCCTCTAAGGTCTATTGGCCATCCGTTGGACGCGATGATCTCGGTAGTATCTGCGTATACGTAATTCTGTTTGGACATCCACGTAAGCCCGGGACACTTGGCGCGCACCTGCGCTATGTCAACGGGAGTCGCCAGGCTCCCGTGCGGGGACGTGAGCATCTCGACCCTCCCGCCGCCTAGCGTCGCGTTCAGGAGAACCCGCTTGCCAAACATCGCGGGGTCGAGGCGGATCATGGCCTGGCCAGTGCCGGAGACCGTAATCTCGCCGGCGTCAGAGGCCGCGGGCCCCCCGCGCGACTCGGTGAGCGCCAGGAGGGAGGGCTTTTCGGAGCTGGAAAGCGTCCCGTCCACACCCAAGGTGATCAGCGTGCCGGCATCATAGCCCGAGATCGCCACGGACGACTCGGCATCCGAGTCGAGGAGGAGCGCCGCAAAGCTCGGCGGCGCAGCAGAGGCGCCCCCGTCGACGCCGACGTGCGGCCTGAGCGAGGAGATGGAGCCCCACGAGTCCGAGCCGTATATCACGTGGCCAGAGTACTCGGCCTGGGCGAGGCGGCTTCCGATCCCCATGCCGTTTACCGTGGCGCGCGTGGCGTCCGGCTCTTTGCCCTGCGCGCCAATCTCGGCGCCAAACGTGTTGCCCATTCGCGTGACGGCGAGTATCCTGACTGTCCCCGTGGCGCCCTCGGGCACGTCATACCCCACGCTGGCCTCCCCAAACCCCGCAAGGCTGATCGTCCCGCCAAACTCGGGAAGGCGCGCGGCCGTGCCGTTCTCGAGGACAGACCTCACCTCTATGATCTCCACCGGGTCTGCGCGCTCGTTGGCGACGTTCACCGTGTACGACCCCCCGTCAGACGGCTCCGCTGACACGCCCACGCTCTCGTGGACGGCGCGCCGGTGCGCGTCGGCGACCTCGGCTGCGCGCCTGTTGTACTCGTCGACGCCCTCGAGGTGCGCGTGGAGCAGCGAGAGCGAGGCGCCCATGACCGCCATGACAATGACTGCGGCTAGTATTGCCCCCACTAGCCCGCGCACCCCCGCACGGCCCACTCGTGGAGCGCAAACTCGGACGAGGCGCACATGTCCCCGTCGACCGAGGCGTGATCAGAGCCGACCAGCGCCGCGTTTACCGGGGCCTCCCCCCCACAGTGGACCGCGGCCACCGGCGCGCCGGCGGCGTCTATGGGCATGGCGTCGTCAATGTCCACGGTGACCCACGAGCCCGGCTCGCACTCGGAGAGGAGGAGCGAGGCGGCGCCGTCGCCAGGGCCGGCCCGCACGAGCGAGAGGCGCGTGGGCACGCCGTCGATGCCCAGCGTCTCCCCG
>RHFA01000173.1 GCA_003724275.1 Thaumarchaeota archaeon S13 | reverse complement strand
GGCATCCGAGGCCGCCGCCGCCGAGTCGCTCTCTGCGCGCCCCTAGGCGGCAAAACCGCGAATTCCACGCGCAAGTGGGTGCGAATTCTTAAAAGGGCGGGCCGCGAGGCCCATGGCAATGGCGCAGGAGATCGGGAAGGTCCGCAAGATGGCCGCCTCGGCGTCGGGGCGCACGCTCGTGATATGCGTGGACCGCGACAATGACATCGGCGACAAGGCCGGCATAGAGACGCCCGTCGTGGGCCGCGACGCGTGCCTCGAGGCCGCGCAGCGCCTGGCCCTCGAGGACCCCGAGGACGCCGACTCTAATGCGATATTCTCGGCGGTAAAGTCGTACGAGGACCTCCTCAGCCGCGGGAACGCCGCCGAGGTGGCCATAGTGGCCGGCGTGGGCCGCAGGGGCGTGCAGGCCGACGAAAAGATAGTCGCCGAGGTCCGCTCCGTCACCGAGGCCTTTGGGGCAACGGGGGCAGTCATCGTCTCTGACGGCGAGGACGACGAGGCGGTGATCCCCGTGATACAGAATGTCGTTCCCGTCATATCCGTGCAGCGCGTCGTGATGAAGGTGAGCCACACGATCGAGCACTCGTACGCGGTCTTTGGCAAGTACATCAAGATGGTGATGTACGACGCGCACTATTCAAAGTTCTTTCTTGGCGTGCCAGGCATACTGCTCCTCATAGGGGGGATTGCCACGGTCCTCGGGTACGCGACGCAGATAGCCTCAATCCTCGTCATAATATTCGCCGGCGCGCTCATCACGCGCGCCTTTGACATAGACAAGGCGTGGATAAACTGGACAAAGCCCGAGCCCGAGGCCCTTGTGCGCCTGTTCACGATGGTCACGGGGATTGTACTGATAATTGCCTCCGTGCCGGCCGGCGTCTCGACGGTCGCCGGCGTCTCCGGCGCGGATATCGCCGGCCTTTCGCTTGACCGCGAGACGGCAGGGCAGTTCATGGCCGGCGCGCTGCCAATACTGTGGATAGGGATCGGCGTCATGCTCGGCGGGATGACGCTCAGCCACCTATTTGCCGGCGCGCGCCGGGAGGTCGGCGACGTCCTGCGCCTGATCGCCCTGGGCGCGCTCTACCCGACGCTAAACCAGTTCACTGCCATACTCGCCAACGGCGCAAGCGAGTTCACGCTGGTCCCGCCGCTGCTCGCGGGCCTCGGCGTCACGCTCGCCGCGGCCCTGATACTGTTTAGGCGGTACAAGGGGCAGCGCGACGCGGCCCCGGACGCAAAGGGCGCCTAGGCCGGGGCGAGGGGGCTCCCGGGGCGCCGCTGCGCCACGGGCTGTAGGCGACTTGTTCCAGGGGCGCGCTTTGGCGTGGGAAATGCGGGCGTGGCGCGGCTGTAGGCTGGCACTGGCCGGCCCCGCAAGCGGGGCGGCGATCGCGCGCGGCCCCTAGGGACTCTCGGCTGCGACGTGGCCTATGGTCTCCACGGAGATCTGGGGGACTAGGCCCGGCGCGCCGAGCGCGTCGGTGCCGCCGATATAGTTCAGCGTGACGTCCCTGCCCGAGACGTCCGTGCTGACTATGGTATAGTCGTCGCCGATGTAATAGTCGTCAATGTCGACGGCGGCCTGCATGACCTCGGTGTCATAGGTGATCACGACGCTGCTAGAGGCGGCGTGGACGGCCGTGTCGACTATGGCCGGCGCGCGCGCCGTCGCGCCGTCGCCGGCCGGCGGGGGCACTATGGCCACGGGGTCGGCGTGGGCCTCGTCGAGTATCTGCACTCGCACGGTGGCCCCGTGCTCTGCGCTCCTGAGGTACTCGGAGACGGCGAGCCTGCCGTCGCCGAGGTGCTCTATGGCAAAGCCAAAGTGCGCCACGCGGTGCCCGTCAGGCGTCGGGGCCATGTTTGTGATCGAGGAGACCTGGGTTCTCGTGGCGAGGTCAAAGATGGCGACGATGCCCGACGCCGGGGCCGTCTCGCCGCCGCCCAGCACGTCCACGTAGCGGTTGCCCACATACACGGTGCCAGAGGCGTGGTCAAACCTGCTCCCAAAGTCCCCGCTGCAGCAGCCCTCTGCGGCGATCGTGCCCACGGAGCTCGTGGAGCCCTTTTGCAGGTGGTGTATCGTGCGGGCCGACGACGCGCTAGCCAAAAAGTCGCCTTCCGTCGCCAGCCTCATGCGCTGGTGGCCAAACTCTCCGCCAGTGCCGGTTATCGTCGTCATTGGGGCTATGCTCGACGTCCTGGTCGCGCCGGTCACGTTGAACACATAGACGGCGCCGCCGGCGCCCTCGTGGTCCCTCGTAGCCGCATAGACGTACTCGTGCTTGCCGTCGTCATGTGCGAGGAGCTTGCGCCCAAAGACGTCGTTTGTGTCCGGGTCGGGGTTTGCTATGGTGTAGAGGAGCGAGCCCGTCGATATGTCAAAGGCAAAGATCATGCCTGCCCTCGGAGTCGACGTCGCGCCGTCGTTGTGGGCCGTCGAGGCGACGACGAGCTTGTCGCCCAGGGACGCTATGTGCGAGCCAAAGTCGTCCCCGCCGCTGGTCCGGCTCGGCGCGGGGTTGTAGATCGTGCGGACCCGCTCGCCGGTGGCCGCGTCGACTATGGTGACGCTGCCGTGAAAGCCGCCGCCGGCCGCCGCGCTGCGGCCGTCGTTGCCGCGCGCGCTGACTGCCACGCGCGTGTCGCCGGCCGTCTCGCCGATGGCGGCGATCGCGTTGCCAAAGTACTGGTTTCTCGCCGGACTAGCGTGCTTTAGCGTCCTGAGGAGCTCGCCCGTGTTCACGTCAAAGACGTGGGCAGCGCCGGCGTTGCCGTCCTGCCTAGTGTTCGAGGCGAGGAGGAGGCCGCCGACGTGCTCTAGCTTGTGCGCAAAGCTCCACGCCGGCTTCGAGCCGGGGTTTGATATGGGCGCCGGCAGCACGGTGATGACCTGCGAGTCGGCCTCTGTCTGCCCCGTCGCGTCGGTGATCGTCCAGGTTATCGTCGTTGTGCCGGAGGTGAACGCCGCCGGCGCGTCGTTGGTCATGACAAGGTCGGTGTCGACGCTCGCCTCGACCGTGGCGATCCCATAGTTGGACATCCCGAGCGCTATGATCGGGCCAGTGGAGACGAACGTCATGTCGGCCGGCGCGCTGATGGCGACGTTTGCGATCTCGGCGCTCGCGCCGGGCTGCTGCACGACGAGCATCGCACAGGCCACGACTACCATGGCAATCCCAAGGGCGCCCGTGGCGCCGCGGCGGGGTAGGCTCATGCCCCACGCCGCAGGCCGGCCTGGTTATAAGTGCGTCCCCCTCGCGCCGGAGTGGCCACGCCTGCGGGCCGGGGCGCCCCCTGCGGGGGGCCGGGGGCCGCGGGGGGCGCCTGCGCGGCCCCACCGGCGCGCTCGCGGCAAAGGCACATAACGCAGCCGCGCCGCCTCTAGCGCATTGGCGCTGCGCGAGGCACTCATGCGGGCCGG
>RHFA01000022.1 GCA_003724275.1 Thaumarchaeota archaeon S13 | reverse complement strand
GTAAAGTAGAGGTCGTCGCGCCACCTGCACACGACCGGATAGCGGCCGATCGACTTGTGGCCGTGCCCCACAAAGAACGACTCGACTGCCCGCCACGCCTCCGCATAGTCGAGGCGCCTGGACGTCGGCGGGTCGCCGATAAACGAGTATGCCCCCCCGACGTCGTCGTCCGGGCACAGCGTCCGGCCGGCATCGCGCGTCCAAAAGTGCCTCGAGCACCGCTCGCACGCGCGCCTCTCAAAGCCCTCCTCCCCAAAGAGCTCGACGCGATAGTGCGTGTCCGGCTCTGCCGAGAGCCTCGAGAGGAGCTCCGCCTTGTCCACGCGGGAGCCGCCGGCGCGCCCGTATTAAGAAATTATGGCCCCGTGCGCGCGGGGACGGCGAGGGGTTAAATACAAACTGCCCGCGGCGCGGGGGCGTGTTTGGCAGGGAGCGCAGGATAGGCGAGGGCACGCACGTCTTTGCGAGGGTGCGCGACGGCGAGGCCACGAGGTTCGTCATCGGTGTCGCCACCGGCGTGGAGGGGGACAGGATTGGCGTGAGCGGCACGGCAGTCGACCCCGTCGGCCTGCGCAACAAGGTGGCCCAGAAAAAGGCCGGCGAGAGGTCAGAGGAGATTCTCCGCGAGCCCACGCCGGTCAGCTGCATATTTGCGCTCATATACCGCATAGAGCACGAGCCGTTCAACGAGACGCTAGACGCCGGCCCTGACATCGTCGCCATATCGCCGCGCGACCACGCAGTCCTTGACGGGTGGATACGCGAGTCGCTGCCCGAGCTCATAAACGAGGTCCTCTCGCTTCCTGACGGCCCGGAGCGCGAGCGCGCAAAGACGCGCCTGCGCCAAAAGATGGGCACGCTCCTGGACAAGAACCTGAGGCGCAACCTTTACTCTGTATGCAGGAGCCTAAAGATACTCAACTGACCTAGAGGAGCATGAGTATGACCGGGAGCGGGACCATCGCATAGTCGCGCCGATCGTCGTACTTGGATCGCGTGGCCACCAGCCCGCGTGACGCGCCGCTTGCGTCAAGGAACTCGGCCATCGCGCCGAGGCTCTTGTGGCTCACCGAGGAGCGCCACTTGACCTCGATCGGTATAGGCACATCCTCCTCCCCGACGTATACAAAGTCCACCTCGTGCCTGCCCGACCTCCAGTAAAACACGTGGTTTGCCGGGTCAAAGAGCGGCTTGACCCTGGAGCGCGCCCGCGCAAAGCGCACGAGGTGGTCAGCCATGACGCACTCTGCCAGCCTGCCGCATGTTGTGGGATCCTGTACCCTTACCAAGCTTTGCTCAAACGGGTCATGACGAGAGCGCATAGAGTCGAGCACATGGTAAAAGATCGGATCCCTCGTGTGGAGTTTTTTGGACTTGTGCGCGTACGATGACTTGCTGTGCACGTCATACAGGTCGGTTATAGATATCACGTACATGTCTCGCAGCGCATATAGGTAATTTTGTGCAGTCTGTCGTGAGCACGAAACAGACGAAGCGATGCTATCCCATGAGAACGTGCTTCCCGTGCTGCTCACAACATGCGCTGCCAGGTTCTTGAATGAGTCGGTGCCATATCCAAGAAATTTCCAGTCGTTTAGGATTCCATCAAGGTATTTTTTGTATAGGGAACTAGGTATTTGGCCAGGGCACATGTTGGATATGTGCGGTATTCCCCCCCACACTAGGTATTGCATGAAATGCTTTTCTAGCTCACGCGTGTACAGCGAGAGGCCAAGTGTCCCGTTTCCCTTCCCCTCCACGAGATCCAAGAACGTTATCGCCCTACGCTCAACGCTCCCCAGGTTTTCATCGACAAGCTTGGCCAGATCCCTGTTCATGATCGACACAAACGACCTAAAGTCCATAGGAAGGAGCGACTGGTGATTGCCCTCCTCCACTAGCCCCATTCTTCCCGTGAGCGTCTCTGTTGCACGTGTCAGGTCAGTGGCGTTTGATCCCGTGGCAACAATTGTGCAGTTGACCAACATAGCCCTGTTGGAGAGATCCTTGAGCGCCTCTTGCCATCGTGGCACATACGAGATCTCGTCTAGAAACACATAGCGGCGCCTAGCGGCCTTGCTGCCCCCATAGGCGTTAAGGTATCCCAAGAGCACCCCGTATAGCTCGTCGAGCGTGGCGTGCGGGCCAAAGGAGTAGTACAGTATGCGCCACGCCTCCGTGCCCCCGTCTAGCAGCCTCTTTATCTGTAGCTTTGCCATGGTGGTCTTGCCCACCTGCCTGGAGCCCCTGACAGTGTAGATCGCTTGCATGTCGGAGCCGAAGTCTAGGCGGATCTCGTCTACAAGAGCAGGTATGTACCGCCCCCCGGTTGCGCGCCACCTGCTGATCTCTCCGTCCTGGTCAATCGAAGCGGGTGATGCCCACCAAGGGTTCATTTTGCCAAGTGCTGCAAGCATCGATTGCTCGTCGCTCATCAACGCGACGACAGGAATTCCCTTTATATATTAATCCCAATTTGCAAAAATCATGTATTTAAAGAGTCAAAAATTTCAATTTTAGGTTAAATAGACGATTAGCATTGGTTCGGCAACCCTTAAGTATTTGATTTTTGATCGTTCGGCAACCCTTAAGTATTTGATTTTTGATCGTTCGGCAACCCTTAAGTATTTGATTTTTGATCGTTCGGCAACCCTTAAGTATTTGATCGCGACGATTATGCGCGGCAGGCCGCGCGCGCGGGGAACGCAGGCAGTGCCCCCCACGCGCCCACGGGCGCGGAGCCGCGATAGCGATATACGGCGGCCCGCGGGCGCGCCGCGCCGGTGCGAGCCAGAGAGCGGCATGCTGCGAGAGCAGAGGAAACTCCTCCCTCCACGCAAGGGGCGCGACCCGGAGACGGGTGGCCAGAGATGGCCGGCAACAGAACAGAAACGAATCCGGCCCGGCGCACGGTGAAGGCTGTGCCGGAGGTTTCCGGAGCCGGAATGGAACGGCTGACCCGCGCGGAGCAAGGCCAGACAGGGCCGCAGGTCCCTGCGGCGGGCCCGGGTGGGCCGCATAGCCAAATGTGCCGCTAGAACAAAAGGAGGGTTACTCCTGGCACGCGCCTATTTCTTTTCCCAGCCCTTTGGCATGGAGCCGCGCGTGGAGTCCGGGCCGGATAGCTCTGGCGACGTTGACGGGCCGGACCCATAGTCCGAGCGCAGCTGCGACTCGCCCCGGTTCGTCTGGTAGCCGCCGGCCGCCGAGCTCGTCGCCGTCGCCTGCAGTTGCGACGGGTCTATTCCCGTCTGCGTGGCGCCCTGCTCCTTTTTGAGCTGCCTGTTGCTGATAAAGAAGAACATTCCCGCCCCCACTGCGGCCATTGCGGCCATGCCGTACACGATAAAGACGGGGAACTGGCCAGTCGACGTCGTCGTTCCGATCGGATCCTTTGAGAACCCAAGGGTCTCAAGGTCGTCAAGCGAGGATATCGACGTGT
>RHFA01000148.1 GCA_003724275.1 Thaumarchaeota archaeon S13 | reverse complement strand
GCCAGGGTGCGCGCGCGCTGCCATGTGCACCGCCCCCATTACCGAGGGAGCCGCAAAGACGTCTCCGGCGCAGACTGCGATGTACTTGCCAGGATGAGCCGCGAGCAGCTCGTCGCGCCCTGCCTCAAAGATCTCCCGCTGGCGGGCGGCGTCCTTGTGCACCCTGGCGCTGGCATGCGACCGGGCTCCCGCCCCGACACGCCCCCCGCTCGCAGGGGCCGCGCTCCCGGGGATGGCCCCTTGCGCCGCCATTGCGCAGAAGCGCAGTGACCCCACATTTAAGCCTGCGCGCGCGGCACGGCGCCGCACGGCCCGCTGCGCGCTTGGTTTTTAAGCGCTCGCGGCACGCGCGCGGCGCGTGAACGCGCGATTTGCGATCGTCGCCGCCGTGCTGGGCGCCGCCGTCATTGCGGCGTTTCTCATAGGCTCGCCCATGTTTGGCGGGTATGACATGGCCGCGCGCTAGGAGACGCGCAGCGAGCGGCACGCGCGGCGGACCTCGTCGAGGCCGCGGCCGAGCTCGCCCTCGCCCGGCCACGCCGTGACCGAGAGGCGCACGCGCGCGGCGCCGCGGGCCACCGTGGGGTAGCGGACCGCATGGGCCAGGACGCCGCGCTCGGCGAGGCGCTCGCCGAGGCGTACCGCCCTGCGCTCGTCGCCGACGACTACGGGCGCAATGTGCGTGCGTGCCCCCTCGCGGCCCAGGCCCATAGAGTCGAGGCACTCGTGGAGCATTCCCACGTTGCGCGCGAGCCTCCTGCGGCGCGCGGCCTTTGGCTCGGCTAGCCTCGCGCGCGCGTGGCCGACGACGGCCGGCGGCAGGGCCGACGTGTATATCATGGTCCGCGCCCTGTTGGCGCAGAGGTCCACGGCCCGCCTGCCTGCGGCGACATAGCCGCCGAGCGAGCCGAGGGCCTTGCTCAGGCTGCCCGTGTGGACGTCCATGCGCGCGCGCTCCGCCGAGCCCGTCCCGCCCCCGCGCGGGCCGAGGACAAAGTCGCCGTGCGCGTCGTCGAGAACGCCGATGGCCCCGTGCCTGCGCGCGGCGCCCGCGATCGCGCGCACGTCAGCGACGTCGCCGTCCATGCTAAACACGCCCTCGGTCACGACGAGGGCCGTCCCGCGCGCGCGCGCAAGGCCCCTCTCGAGCGCGCCGACGTCGTTGTGCGCATAGACGACGGTTTTTGCTCCTGACAGCCTGCACGCGTCGATGACGCTGGCGTGGTTTAGCTCGTCCGAGAGTATCGTGTCTCCCCTGCCGGCGAGCGAGCAGACGGCCCCAATGTTTGCCATGTAGCCGGTGGGAAAGACGAGCGCGGCGCGGCACGAGCGGTGCGCCGCGAGGGACCGCTCGAGCGGCCCATAGCCGGGGTCGTTGCCCGAGAGGAGGCGCGAGGACGAGGCGGCCTGGGCCCAGCGCGGGATCCCCGAGGACAGCCCGAGATAGTCGTTTGAGGAGAGGTTTAGCAGCCTCCTGCGGCCCACGATCGCGTGGGCGCCGTCGGCGCGCGCGGCGCGCAGGCGCCTTAGCAGGCCCTGCGCGCGGATCGAGGCGAGCTCGCGCGCGGCGACGGACTCGCTAGGCCTCAAGGCCGATGCGCCTGATCATCTCGGCGTCCTCGGCGGCGCGCCGGCCAGGCGACGTCAGGTAGCCCGACGTTATTATCGCGTTTGCGCCGCCGCGCAGGACCGCCTCGCCGCCGCGCAGCGACCTCTCGCGCCCGCCAGAGACCCTGACTGTCGCGCGCGGGCAGAGAAACCTGTACAGCGCAAACGTGCGCTCGGCCTCGCCTTCGGGCAGCGGCGACTGTAGCTCCAGCGGCGTGCCGCGCATCGGCGTGAGTATGTTTATCGTCACCTCGTCAGGGCACACGGACGCGACGTCGAGTGCCATCTCGAGGCGCTGCTCGCGCGTCTCGCCCATGCCTATGATTCCCCCAGTGCATATGCCCAGGCCCGCCTCGCGCGCCACGCGCAGCGTGTCCATCCGGTCGTCGTACGTGTGCGTCGTGCAAATCTCGGGGAACTTTGAGCGCGCCGTCTCGAGGTTGTGGTTGTACTTTGCGACCCCGAGGCCCTTGAGGCGGCGCGCCTGCCCTGGCGTGAGGAACCCCAGGCTGCAGTCAACGTCGATCCCCACGGTCCGCGCAATCTCGGAGATTGCCTCGCAGACGCGCTCAAAGTCGCGCGGCGGCGGCTCGCGCCACGCGGCGACCAGGCAGTACGACGACGCGCCGTCATCGCGCGCGCGCCGCGCGCTCTCGACGATCTCGCTCGTGGGGGCCAGCGCGTGCTCGCCGACGCCCGTGTCGTACAGGGCCGACTGCGCGCAGAACGAGCAGTCCTCCGAGCACGCGTTCTTTTTGATGTTTGCGAGCTCCTCGACGTCCACGCGCGGGCCGTGGAGCTCGCGCGTGATCCAGTCGGCCTCGCGCATGAGCTCGCCGATGTCCTCGGTGCCGATCAGGAGGCGCGCCTCGCCCTCGCTGACGGCTCCGCCTCCCACGACCCTCTCGGCGAGCGCATGGACTTGCGTGCCCCCCATGTCGGGGGCGCCGCCTGTGGCGCATTAATAAGATTGGCGCGGTGGCGCGGGCCACAGTCCCCCGTGCCGCGGGGAATCCCTGCGGGCGGCGCGCCTGGGGGCGCCGGCGGGGCCAATGGCCCCCTGCGCACTTCCCGTTTCGCTCCGTGCCCTGCACGAGCCACTGCTGGGATGGCACGGCGCACGGCCGCGCGCCAGGGTCGCGGGAGCTATGCCGACTGTGGCGCAATGGCCATGAACAGGGCGGTCATCCCCATCAGGTAGCCAAGCAGCATGAGCGACGTGATGATGATGTCCCTGTTCTGCCTGTGCTTTTTCTTGAGGGTCGTGGCGTTGTGACGTATGGCCTTCTTGTGCCCCCTTGCCATCTTCATCTGCATGGCCAATTCCTCTGACTCGTCCATGCTAAACACTTGTGAAATCTTTAGATCACCCCCTCCAAGCCTGACTGACTTGGAGGCCAGCATCGCTGCGCCTATGCGTATCGGGAACGCGAAGGCAAACGCCAGCCCCAAGACAAAGATCACGAGGTTGCTCATGGGGCTGTACGCGTACGCAAACAGCAGGACCGCCACAAGCGAGACGAATATTGACGCCCTCATGTCGACGTTATGGCACAGCGTGACCAGGAGGGCGTTGTGCTGCTGCATTGCGGACAGGTACGCAGGCCCGCTAGAGGTCATCGTCATCGTCGTCCTGATCCTCGCGCGCCCCAAACTCCGTAAACCCTTTGACCAGGACGGGCTTTCCGTTGTGCCACACCGTGTTGGCCTCCCTGTCCTCCCTGCTCCACCTCTCATAGTCCTCCTCCGACGGCCAGAGGGCGATCCTGCGGATGATGCGCTCCAGGCGCGCCAGCCTCCCGGGCATGGCACGGCGCGCCCGGTGCCCGCTATATTA
>RHFA01000002.1 GCA_003724275.1 Thaumarchaeota archaeon S13 | reverse complement strand
CGGCCCGACAGGGCGCTAGAGGCCGCCGACAGGGCCGTCTCCCTTGACCCGGATCTGGGCGCCGCGCACGAGGCGAGGGCAGAGGCGCTGGCGGTGCTGGGCAGGGACGAGGAGGCAGACGCCGAGAGTGGAATCGCCGGCGGCGCTGTGTGATTAGGCGCGACAAAAGGCCACGCGGGGGGCGACGCAGATGGCCAGGGACATGGCAGGGAACGGCAGCTCCCCGGCGTCGGCGAAGCGCGCGATCGCCCTTGCCCTGCGCGAGTGCGCCGCACGCCGCCGGGGCCGCGCGTCGGCGATGCTGATCCCCGGCGGGCGCGGGCGGGAGGCGCCGTGCACGATGATCACAAAGAAAAGAAAGAGGCGCGAGGACGACAGGCCGGAGGGCAAGCGCACCGCGTTCGCCTCCAACAGCCCGCCCCCCGGCCCCGACGCGCCGTGCCTGCGCAGGTGGGAGATCGAGACTATCTGCAAGACGCCAGGGCAGGCGCGCATGCGCACGCCGGACCGCGGCGGGCATGTCAGGATCTTTTGCCTTGTGGTGTCGCCCATGGCGCACAACGCGCGGGCCATGCTGCACTCGGACAGGAGGGCCGGCGGGGACGGCCGGCGGATCCCGAAGACGACGCTCAAGGTGCCCACGCTGCTGGAGTTCTGCCGGGAATGCGGCGTCCGGCCGTGGCTGCGGCTCCCGCGCAGGCCGCCCCCCTAGGCGGCGCGCACATCCCTGCATTTGGGATGTGTGTGTGCAGCCCCCTGCGCCTCACGTCAACAGGACTCTCCACCAACCATGATGCGCCGCCCGGAACCTGTCCTCCCAGCTGTGGCCCGTGGTGGGGCAGGAGTGGGCACATGTCGCCGCGCGCCCCGCCTTGTACCTCGCGTGCGGGCGTGTTGCGCGCATGCATTTGAGCTCGAGACACCGACCATTCCGACCGGTGCATTTCAGCCCACAATGCCTTACGCGTCATCGCACTATTGCCTTGCGGGCGGCTCTGCGCGCCGCATAGTACGCGCTGCTAGCCTCCTCCCTCTCGCGCTGGGCGGCATGCACGGCGTCGTGCAGCTCAGCGCACCGCTCGCGAGCAAGGTAAAACCGCTCGCCAGCTGCGGCGAGCTCCTCTAGCCGCAGTGTTGGGTGGCCCATCACGCCCTGGCCTCCAGGCGCGCGACGGCACTCTCGTCTGTGGCGATTGGCACCCCGGCCCGGACGCCCATCGCGGTCATGGCCTGCCCCCTGGCTTTTGCCCTGCCCCGGCTGCAAACGCGCGGAGGGCGTGGCACAGCGTAGAGACGCCGCAGGCTCGCTCGGCGGTGCGCAAGTCGCCGAGGGCCAGGGCGTTCTCTGCAACACCGTCGGCCATCTTGGCGATCTGGGCACAGTTGCGGTTTTGCTCGGCCAAGGGCATGTGGGAGGCGGCAGCCCACTCGAGCTCTGCCGCGCGGGCCAGACTGCGGACAATGGATCTCGCGTACCCGCTTGAGAATATGCCGTGCCCGACCGCTTGAGCGATATGTGCGCGGTCGTCCGTCTCCGCGGAAACGGCGGCGTTCGGGGCTTCCTTCTCTCCATCAAGCTCGCCCACGGTGAACACGATGCGAGTCGGTTCCTCCACAAGCTTTTCGATCATGCGCGCACGCTGCGCTTCGGTCAGGGTCATAACAACCCGCCGTGCGAAGTGCTACATTTAACCCTTGCAGGGGCTCCCGCGCGCGGGTTCGGCTGTCGCAAGCACTAAATACGGGCCGTTGGGGGAGCGCCACGATGGCGAAGCACACGTACACCAAGTACATAGGCCCGGAGGGCATGAGCCAGGCCTCGCCCGAGGGCGCGCTGTTCAAGGAGACCATCACGATGGACGGCCTAGACGTCGTCAAGTCGGTGATGGGCCCGGTTGAGGAGTCTGACTTGGAGGCCTGGCGGCGCAAGAACGGCCACAGTCCGGATCCCGACGAGGAGCCTGGCAGGAAAGCAGACGAATAGACGGGCCACCCTCCCTTTTTGCCAGGCCGCTGCCGTGTGGCACGCCCCGGGCGCTCGTGCGCTTGCGCTTGGAAGGCATGCCGAAGCGCGGGCTAGCCGATCTTGCCGCAGCAGGGTTTTCTGCATGGAACGCTGGGGCACAATGTGCGGAGTCGTGCGTTGCGCGGCCTGGGCAACAGCGATGGCACGCTGGCCGCCTTTGAGGGGCGGTAGCCTCCGAGCCGCAGGGGCCCACGGCCTGCCTGTCGCGCCACGGCGCTCGTCGTCTTTGGGAGGCTCGACATGGCTCCGGATGCCGCTGACAGGGTCTCGCTGCCTGTGCCCCGAGCCCGCGCATCGCGCCACAGAGGATACTCGGCAGGCGTGGGGAGGCCGGCGCGGCCTGAGGGACCGCAACCGCTTTATCAGAGCGAGCGCGCCGCCCGGCCGGGATGAGACATGATGAGGGAAGTCCACTAGACCCCGCCACGCGCTATGTCCGAATGTTTAACGCCTTTTTTTCTCGCGGCGGCATGACTGCAACCTACAAGCCTGTCTTTCTCAAGTGCCTGCTTGACCTCGGCAAGTATGACGTCCAAGGCCACAACAGCGGGATTCCGGGAAGCGAATGGGTAGAGGTCGACGGCGACACTGTCACGCTTGACCTCAACTTTGTCGCCGCACGACTCGTCAAGCACTATTGGGACATGGACCACGGCTTTAGGTTTAGGCAAACGAGTAATCCCGGCGACGCCAAAATTGTCCAGATAATTCGTGAATGCGGAAGGGCCAGCGGACTTGCAAAGCCCCCCACCCTAGTTGAGATCGCCTCTAGTCACAGAAAAGCCCGGCAGGAGGCGATCACGCTTGTGATCAAAAAGCAGGTCCTGACGTACCTGCTTACCGACATGCCATCCCTATATGTGCGCGTGCGCGGATCTGACAAGATTAGGCTAGGCGTGGACATCATTCCATTCTTTAGGAGGCACAGGAAGACAGTCCTGCACGGCATAAACTCCAAGCTTGCCTCCCAGCTCGAAAAGCTCAACAGCCCTGCCTTGCATAGCGCAGCCGAGCTTAACGAGGACGCCCGTGCGCCACGCGCTCCATATCCTGGGGCTAGGCAATTTTTGGACATCGAGCAGAGGCAACAGTGCTTTTACTGCGGAAAGCCGGACAGGGCGGGGCAGGACTCCTGCATAGACCACGTTATTCCTGCCAACCACGCCTTTTTCACAGGCATGCACAACTGCGTGGTTGCCTGCGCCGCGTGCGGCCTAAAAAAGCGCCGCCGCCCTCCTGCCGCCGCCCTCTTTTTGGGCGTGCTTGACAGGAACGATGGGCTTGAGGGTCGCCTCGCTAGGCTCCCCGCCGCCGCGAGGCGCAGCCTTGCCAGCTATGACGGCGTGTGGTACAGAAAGACGTACACCGCCAGCCTAGTCGAGCACCGCGGCGACGCGCAATTCTTTAGGCCATAAGCACAATTGCCGCATCCGGACTGCGGCTCTAGGAGCCGTCACAGAACAGCCCATCTTGGACGACATACCCGTACTCAAAGCAGTTTGTGTAGTGCGCCTCTATCTCCCTCTTCCATCCCCTGCGGGTGTCTATCCTCCTGATCGACCTCTCGAGCTGGCGGATCCTCGGCCCCCAGTGGTCATTGCGCATAAGCAGCTCATTGAGACACCCCTTACCTGCGAGCAGGTCTCCCTTTTTGCGCCTGCATTCTCCGCACGCCACCACAAGGTTCCACATCTCGTCATCAAACATGTATGACCGCGGGATAAAGTGGTCAATGCCGGCCTCCAAACGATCAAGGACGGTGTCGCAGTAAAAGCACTGCCTAAAGTCCTTTTGCAGCACCTTTAGGGCGAACTTGAGCGCTCCGTGCTCTGGTCGTATAGAGTTTACCTTTGCTATGAGCATTGGCATCGTGTTTATCTTCTCAAGGTATTTTGCCCACTCGAGAAAGACAGATTCTATGAGGACGTTATAGTTTTGCCTAAGCATGAGCAGAGCCTCCGGCCTTAGCGTGAGGACTCCGCGCTCGTCATCATAGTCGTAAAACGGCCGTACCTTTCCGGTGTTTCCGTGCGGGATGTTTTGAAACCTGGGAATCACGATTGATGTCTTGTTATTTTCCCTGTTGAACACCCTATTTCTGATCTGCTTGACCATCTCATCCCTGTCCCTCCTATTAATGTCACTAAACCTTGACGGGATATAGTTGTCGCCCACCTGGTCGCGAATAATGCTGATTATGGCCGGCGGCTTGTTTATGTGATAGTTTTGCCGAATCTTATACATGCACTCTTGATGCCAATAGTAGCGGAGAAACTCACTGGATATCTCGTCATATGATATTTCCACCCCCCTGTTGGCACGAACGGCCTCTTCTACAGTGCTTTGGCGCTGCCTGTGGGAATAGTCAAGCAGAAATCGGGCTAGAGCAAACTTGTACGTGTTGTCCTTTCTGCCCTTTGTGAGTATGGCCATGAACTCACGCTGTAGCTCCGCGCTCATGCGCGCACACGGTAAAACCCGCTCCTATATGTATTGCCGCTGACTAGGATGCGACGCACGAACGGGCACGATTTTTTACAGATTTTGCCGCTTTGATCTCGTCGTAGACACCAAAGCAGTTCAAAGAGATATACAGGAGTGCACCAACGGCGCCGTCATCGATGTCAACGCGCGGCAGCGCCTGCCTTGCCCTGCCCCCTTTGGCCTCCTCGTCCCGGCAAGCCTCTAAGGAGGCCAGCTCGCCCGATCCTCGCCCGGCCAGTCCAGACATTTTGGTCAAAAAAGTCGAATTTCCGCTCAAACATGCGCCCGCCATTCAACACCCTCTGCAAGTTCGTCGTGTGTCTGAACCGTAAACGCCCCTCTAGCTTAAAGAAGTCATGCAGTATCTCGATTTTTGCCCGGACGGTTTAGCGTCCACGATTAGTCCGCGCCCCGGATCACAAAAAGCGTTTTTCATTATTGACCACGACTGCTTAAGCAACATACCACAGTCACTCAACATGATCTGGACGACGTAGAATTTGCTCAATTGCACGAACCGTTGCTTGTGAATACTTATCAAACGCATCGGCGATTTGTGCCTGGAGCGCAACAGCGCTAGATTTCTTAGGCGCACGCATTCCACCAAGAAGTTCAATAAACCGCTTTGGAATTTTCGTATCGTGATGAATTTCTAATGGTAGATGCCGTGTTTCGTTAAACGATGATGAAAAATTATTAGACAGTATTGAGAATATCCACCTGAAATCATTGGGACTGTGTGAACAGACAAGACACAACCCTCTATCGGCTTTTATTATTTTGGTAGCAATTGTTTTTAGATGTTTAATATTGCTTTCACGTGTTTTGATATAGTACACTCTGTAGCCAAACTTTTTGGCGACAACTCGGGATTCATCTACCGCATTTTTCTCCTCCTCCGTCCAAGTCAACTTGTTCACGGGCTCGTCACTAAACCCAAAATTTAGCTCTTCAAACAACCCCCGCAACGAATTTAGATCATCAAGACGGAACGCCAGAGATTCAAGTTTTTTATCCATTTTAATCACCAACGTACGTACTGTACACGATGCGAGGGGCCTCGGATTCTTTTTCACGCTGTTCAACATTTTTCTGTAGCTCAAAATTACGATAAATTTCACTTAACGCATCAACAAACTGCTCATTGTCAAGTTCTGCTTTCCGTACGTGATTAAGCTCTCTATTCAGTTTGCCCTTTAGTATGGGTATCGAAAAAGCAGCGTGCAGGGCACCCACCATCTCTTGGTTTTTGATGGGTTTTGTACTACGCGCAATTTCAATTAGGCGCTTTATGATGGCTCTTTGTGACACAGTCAGCCTAATTCTGGTTCTTGCGCTGGTCTCATGCTGCTCCATGTCATCCAGAAATCTTTTCCAGCCCGCACTCAGCATAGAGTCATAGTCGTCAGGCAGGGCGGCAGCAGACTTGTCTGTGGTTTTCAGGAGAGTTAGTGCTGCGCGCGAGCTCACATGGAGAACTTTTTTATTGTGATCTACCACATAGTATTTTGTGATAGTGTCATTTTTGTCAAATCCGCTAGAGCAAGCCAAGAGGAGCTTGCCGCCGCCTTTTTGTAGGTTTTGTGAGCTGCGTGCGCCGCCTGGAATTCTGCGAAACTCGTCCCACAGCGTTGGATCGTTTTTGTGAATATTAATCAGAAGCTGTTCAAATTCTGTTGGCTCTAGGGGGCTGCTGTCTTCATAGTCTAGAATCGAGCTATCTTCTTTGTAAATGGCGTACATGTCATTTTCGTTAATTTTTTCAGTTTTAGCAAGAATGGCATAATCCTCTCCAATTACGCTGTGAATTTCGTCTATTTTTGAACTCACGGCAACTTCTAGCTTTAGATCTTCTTCAATTTTTGGATCGGGCAAAAAGTTATACACGGCGATACGCTCGTTTTCACTTCCTATACGATCAACTCTTCCTACCCTTTGTATCAACCGCACCGGGTTCCAGTGAAAGTCATAGTTGATGACTAGGTTCCCGGCCTGGAGGTTGACTCCTTCTGACATCACGTCCGTTGTGACCAGCAGGGTAAGCTCCTTCATACTATTTGATTGATTGTTGACAGTTGGGTTGTTTTTAGGATCAAATCCCCTTGCAGCCTGCAATACGTTGTTTCGCTCTGATGTGACTAATTCCATGTTTTCTTTCCTGTTCCACTCTAGATTGTCATACAAGTATTCTGCCGTAGATGCAAATTCGGTAAACACTATGACTTTCTTGCCCTTGTTGTCATTTAACAACTTTTGGAGCCGGTGTAGCTTGTCATCTGTATCGGATGTGAGCGGGCGAAGCATTTCCATAATCCTCTCAAACGTGCCAAGATCTCGCCGCACATCATTTTGAAGACGTTCAACATCGAACGCGCCGAATTCGTATCGGTTTTTCCCCTTTTGCTTGATCCTGTCGACTATTTTCTGTAGCGTATACGGATCGTCGGTGAGGCCAGACTCTGGATCAGCGGCCTCGTAGAGTTCTGCGCTAGCTAGGTCGCCCACGGGCATGATTTTGTCTTCTAGGGACTTTAGGAATATCTTGTGCGTATTGATGTAGCGCTCAATGCTGGTTCTGAACGCCCAAACGCTGCTCTCCATCCGCTTTAATAGCAGCGAGCGCACAAGCCTCACAAGCTTGGGCCCGGTTGTCTTTAGGTCAGAATAGGGCTCGGTTTTTTGCCACGAAGGCTTGAGATAGAGCCCAGGACTGTACCTTGCAAGCGTTAGGCAGCTTTTGTCAAGCAATGCCACAACGGCGTCGTATTTTTGGAGATATGACCGGTTTATGTCGTACCTGCGCGTCTCCATGTCACGATCAGGAAAATACTTCCTTTGGTTTCCGATTAGGAGGTACCGCCGTTTAGGGTTGTTTTCATCTTCCTGTCCCCATTGCTTAAGGACATACCTTCTGGTTCGTCGTATCATTATGTTTTGCAATAGGTCGACCAAACTAGTGTCTCCGTTTTCCACCTGCCTGAAAAACTTGTCAAGGTCAGTTTCGTTAGCAGGAGGGATAGACGTTTTGGGACTGGTATGAAACAACATTAACTGGTTTTTAATTTCGGATGCATCGTTAGAGTATGGCGTGGCAGTAAGCAGTATGGCATGCGCATCCCTGGCCTGCATAAACTGATGCAGGTTTTCATATTGACGAGTATCGCTATTCTTAAAATGGTGACTCTCGTCAACCAGTACCAGATCACGATCCTTGTACCTATAATCCTGCGCAAGATCGTTTTCTCGCACGAGCTTTCCTCTTGAAAGAACCTTTGCGTCGACCTCGTACTCTGCACAAAATTTTTCCCACATGCCAACCAGAGCGGGCGGACACACTATCAGGGGGCGATAGTCCTGTAGCTGGAGATACTTTAGAACTGCTGTTCCCACATACGTCTTACCGAGGCCCACGACATCTCCAATAATAGCCCCCCCATACAGCTCTATCATGGTTATGCACTGGTCAACTGCCTGGCGTTGAAAAGGAAATAGCTTTGGACCCCTTGCCTCCCAGACAGGATCAAACTTGTGTTCAGAATCTACACGATCCTTGTATTCGTGGTACACTCCCTTGAGAAATATTTCGTAAGGAGTGTAAACATGTCCTGCCCAGGAACGTTTAAGAATTGCGTCAAACTCTGCTGTAAAGTCTACCCCGTCCTCCCACAGTGCGTCAAACCACTCTAGCAGCTTGTTGACATCATGGTCGTTTAGTGTTTTTAGGTTAAGCTCGCTGTTTTCAGATATTCCAGCTAAGGAGAGATTGCTAGAGCCCACAATGCCGACTCCCGTAGCCACCTCTGTACCACGCAACTCAAAAATATACGCCTTGGCATGGAGCCTCCCTTTTGGGTAAATTTTGACCTCAATTTTCTTTTCACGCATCATGGATATGAGCGCTTGCACGACGCTTTTGTCGTCAGGCGTCTGACTCATGCACTCGAGGGATCTAGACACGTTTGTAGCAGTGTCCTCCCTGATCTTTTGCCTACGGTCATCATTGACAAATTCCCACCTTTTGATTTCTCTACTAACTTGCTTGATGCTCTTAAACCCCTCTATGAGCGCTTCGCTGGTCTCCTTGTCCGTAGTGTTGGATATCAAAAGCCTCACCGCGTCCACCCTTTGCAGGGGCTCTATAATTACGGCCAAGCCTGAAATAAAAAAATAGCCCACTGCGACGTTCGCAGTCCTGGTGCGAGGGAGTATATCCACAAGTTGGTCACGCAGGGATACCCTCTTGTTATCAATCACGTTGGTCTCCTTGACCCTTGAACCCACACCTCCCGCAGCTAAATGTGAGATAATAAACGTGTCCTAACATTGGGCTCCGTTGCGTGAATAGGCCCGGTTTTTGGCAGGCCTGGCCGCCCGGGACTCCCCGGGGCCCGCGGCGCGGAGTGGCCCACGCGACGCGGGCGGCGATCCAAAACTTTTGAGCAAAAGATCCGCACATGCCAACCGAAACGCGGACTGGTCAGGGGATCCTGCGGCTGCCCGTGGCCCGCGGCGGCGACGGGGAGAGGTAGAGGCGGAGGGAGCCCGGCGAGGCGGTGTTCCTGCGCTGCGAGGCCATGGTGCCCGTCCATGGCGCCGGCGTGGGGGCGACCGCGCGGGACCGCGACAGCAGGGGCAGGCGCGGCGGGCAGCTCACCGTCAGCTGGGCGCCGGCCGCCGCGCTCGCCGTGATCAGGGACGTGAAGCGGGTCACGTGCCGGGAGCTGCACGAGTGCCCTAGGAGGCGCACCGGCGGGCGTTCCACATCCGCCTATGACACCTTGCGATCTCGCGCTCGACAGCGTTACGTCCGCCGCTCAAGCTTTATACCACGTTATCTCTAATTTGTGATAAATCAATTGTTTTTAAAATCTTGTCTGCTAATCGTTCTTGACGTTTTTTTATTGCTGTTGCGTTCCAGACTAGTTTTCCATCTACTTGTCCTGCTAGTTTTGGTATAGATCTTGTAATTCCATATTTTTCCTCCTTTGCATATTCTTTTACTTTAAACTCAAATTTATTGTTTGAAAACGCTATGTTTTTTTTCTTAGACAAAAGTGTTTGATTTCCTAGCATGCTGAAATATTTACTGTGATATGCCGCAACAGACAATTTTTCGGGATCAATATCGTCCCATTTCGAAATATTTCTTGGCATTATATGCTCAACAGAAGCACTTGCGAGCGTTCTTTCGTCGCTGTACCCGTACTCTGCTTCTTCTAATAGCGCCTTTGCATGTTTGGCGTTACTCACTCTGAGCTCCATAAGGTTTTCTTTTACCCTATCATCATTGGGATATTCCTCCTCTTTACTTATTAGATCACTTATTATAGTTTCAACAGATATTCCGTTATTAATCTTGTTTGTTATGCCACACATTATCTCTTGATACGAACTAACCGACATTGAGGTTCCAATTATCTTAACACGTACGTGGTATTTGAAACACAACATAACTAACGCTTCAAATTGAATTCGCTTAGTTTCCCAATATTCCTTGTACCCTGCTAATATTGCCGGATACACAAACACCGCTTTAACATCTCTAATTTTTTCAAGATAGTGAATAATGTTGTTATTGCCAAATTCATTTTTTGTGGGGTTTCGTAATTTTTCTAATGTTTCTGACCAATTCTTCATGTCTGTAATTAGAGGCATAGGCTTAATCACCATTCCTGTGTTTACTCTAGTGATCGATTTGATTCCTGTTAGCGCCTTGAATAACTCATGTAATTTTTTTTGCTTTAAACAAACACCTTTCTCTTTCGGGAATTTGTTACTATGAAACGCTGATAAATAATGATAGAAAAACCTATCGAGTTGATAGCCTGCCTCTTTTTTACCCGTCACTTTGTGTCTTATCTTATCCCACATACTATCGTATTCATCCAGCTCGCTTTCTCTTGTACCTTGGTCTGCCATTTCACCAAATAATGAATTTTTTATCAAATCGGATTCGTTCAATCCCGTGCCTCGATTATTTACTAAATTAAATACCGTATACGCATCTGCCTCTTTCTTATAGCGATATTTGTATATGACAAATTTATTCAACAGAGTTTGAACATAATTATAAACTGCATCCACTGCTTCATCACCTCCGTCTGCACCTTTTTTATCCACCCAGACCTGTATTTCTCTGTGCGCATTTGTGAGCAGCTCATTTGAATCATTAGATTTACTATGATCTTCTGTACGTGACTGTTCTTCATTATTAGAACAACTAATCTCTTTAAACAATTTTTGATTGGTACGGCTTAACACCAGCACTGGTGTCTTATGTTTGCCCCTATTGATATATTCTTCAAGGCGTTGAAAATATTTTTTTGCTTTTTCTGATTTTTCTTTTTTGCTAGCGAAATAATTTCTTGCGCATATTAAAAGCAACACTACCGTCGTGAGACGCTGCTGCCCATCAATAATTTTCATAACGTTTGGTGAGTTGTGTTCCGTAACTAGAACGGTACCAAAAAAATGTTGATTTTCACCATTATCGCCAGCATCATCATGTATCTCTTCTAAATCATCCAGCAATTCTTTTACATGCTCATCTTCCCACGAATACCCTCTTTGATATGTGGGTATCACGTATCGGTCTTCATCTTCAAATAGCGACACGAGACGACTAGTGCCTTCCACCGACACACGCGCGTGTCACATTGTCCACTATTTAAAAACTTGTTTTGATTTTTTATTTTTTTGCTTTATAATTATACTTCCACCATACATTTTCACAATACTTACACTACAAAACAAACTACTAGTATTCAGCTTGTTGAGTCAGCCCGCCTATTTTCAACGCATGTGTATAAACGTCTACTCTAATAACTTATCCCATTACGCACATAAGATTTTGTACTGCTTTTGTAATTGCGTCAACAACTATAACGGAATCGCCGTCGACGTTAAACTTCCCCAACCCAATACGTACTGACGAATGTGCCTGCTGCTCACTCAGTCCTATTGCTAGCAAGACATGTGATGCATCTACGCTTTGTGTCGTGCAGGCAGAACTTGCTGATATGGCAACCGTGTCTGACACCGAGTTGATTATTGCCTTTGCCTCAATTCCCTCAAAGCGAACATTTAGGTTGTGAGGCAGCACGTTCCTGGGATCCGCGTTCAGCGTCGCGCCCGCGCTATCGATCAGCCGCTCCAGCATCTGACTCCTATAACTGCCCAGGCGCTTCGCCTCGCCATCCATTTCCGACTTTGCAATCTTCGCCGCGATGCCAAACCCCACAATTCCTGGCACGTTCAGCGACCCGGATCTCATGTTGCGTTCCTGACCGCCTCCGTGGACCATCGGCGACACATGGACACGCGGCATGATTCCTCTGACATATAACGCCCCAGTGCCTTTTGGACCATACATCTTGTGAGCAGACATGGACATCAGGTCAACGTTCATCTTGTTGACGTCAATTGGAATGTGTCCCACCGCCTGTGCGGCGTCTGTGTGGAACAGAACTTCACGCTTATGGGCAAGTTCTCCGATAGCCTCTAAGTCTGAAATTGTACCAATTTCATTATTTGCCGCCATTATCGACACCATTACGGTTCGATCGGTAATCGCGGCCTCCAACCCCTCTAGATCAATCTCGCCGTTCATGTCAACCGGCAGGTACGTCACCCTCTTTCCGGCTCCCTCTAGCCACCTGGCCGTCTCTAGCACCGCCTTGTGCTCTGTTGCGCATGTAATGAGGTGATCTCCCTTCTTGGAGTACCTGTCCATGCAGCCGGCAAGCGCAATGTTGTTCGACTCTGTGGCGCCCCCGGTAAAGACAATCTCCTCTGGCCGCGCGCCCACCAGGCCCGCGACGCGCCCCCTCGCCCCCTCAACGGCCTCGGACGCCTCGTGGCCATACGAGTGGTCGAGGCTAGACGCGTTGCCAAACCTGGCGCCAAAGTATGGCAGCATCTCCTCCATGACGCGCGGGTCGACGGGCGTCGTCGAGTGGCTGTCCATGTATATGGGCGGGCTCAACGCGGCGCGGCCCCCGCAAGCGCGCACAGGTCCGCCAGGCCGTCCACGCGCGAAAACAGCGCCGTGGCCCCGCGGTTCAGGTGCGCGCGGACCATGCGGTCCATGCACTCGCCGGGATCCAGGCCGTCCTCGCGCAGCCTGTCGACCATGATCGCCTCAAACGCGCGCTCTAGCGTTCCAAAGAGCACGTGCGGCGGCAGCTCGGTGCCCCCCTCGTCGT